>JAFYRQ010000010.1 GCA_017546885.1 Alphaproteobacteria bacterium | reverse complement strand
TATAGCCTGCTGTTTGTATTGGTGATCCCAACGGGATTGGCTCGCTTATAGCTCACCGTCCTTGTTTGCTCGTACTTAACGTCCGACCGGCATACTCCCGTCTGCCTGCAAACTGCGGTTCAAACCCATAACTTATGTATTCGAATCCCTGTTGGTAATCATTACCAATACAAAAAACCTCCCATAAAGGGAGGCTGTTTGTATTGGTGATCCCAACGGGATTCGAACCCATATTACCACCGTGAAAGGGTGATGTCCTAACCATTAGACGATGGGACCATCGTAATCACAGGAACAGTATATACATATAAAAATTCGATAGGTCAAGCATTTTTTTTACATTTTTTCATTTTTTTTAATTTATGTAGTAAAAACAAAGACAAATAAAAATTATATTGATTTTTGTCTAAAGTATGTTATACTGCATACACTTAACGTTATATTACTATGGAGGAAATTAAGGGATATATTGTTCTCGCCGATAACGACGGAACAATTAGAGACACAAATTCTGTAAAAGATTGTTGTCTTAATGATTTTTGTAATGTTGAGTTTGGTAAAGCTATCAATTCTGATGTTTTGCCGACTGAGCTTCATCGCAAGATGCATGGCCGTCCTATGGCTGAAATCTTTGTTGAGATTGCTAAGGTTGTTTATGCTCGAATCATCACTTTAGATGAGGGACAGGCAGTTACCGAGCGTCTTAACGAGTTCATCAAGGACGAATATGTAGGCAGAAAAGTTTACGAAGGAGCTGAAAAGTTCTATCGTGACTTAAAAGCGATGGGCTGTCCAATGTTCATTCTGACAGGAATGGAGCCCGATCTTGTTCAGGCAGGTCTTGAGCACCACGGTCTTGGAGATGTTTTTGAGGATATTTTGGGTGCACCAAAAACCAAAGAAGAAAACATCAAGAATATCTTGGATAAATATCCGGGATATCGTATTCTGGCAATGGGAGATGCCATGTCGGAGTACAAGGCTACAATGGCTTATGAGGGAACTATCTTTTTGGCATTTGATTTTGAGAACCGCGCCAAGAGAGTGTTTCCTGAGCATGTAAAGGTGTTCACAGCTTATGATGAGCAAGTTTGGAGTGAGATATATTCTCATCTGAATTAAAAGAGGGGGAAGTCAAAAGACAGCCCCCTCTTTCCGTTTTTATCTTTCCTTTTTCACCGCAGTTAAATTGCGTTTATATGCAATATGCTCTGCCATATCTTCGATATTAACCGGCAGTTTACGGCGCCAATTAGGGTGTTTATCCCTATCTGTTCCCGGGAGATTTTGCAATTTATCTACCTGAAAAACGTCTTCCGGCTGAACCAAAAATACTTTCGCATTTGTTCTTGCCATATAGCGATGAGCGGCTTCTTCCAGACCTTCGGGATAACCTTCGCCATACATGTAATCCCCGTGACGATAATTATCTTCAGGCCAAACTGATTGTTCGTCCATGGCTTTAAGTAGCTTCCATCTGTCTGCTTCTCTTTTATGATATGCGTTATACATTTCTTCATCGCTTGCCATAATACCTAATTCTCGAGAAGTAGATATATCATATCCGAACCACCACATCTTAAGCGGTGCCATATCATGCGTTCCGATTGAGGTAAATGTCTTTTCAGGATAAAAATGAGGTTGCTTAAAATCCCCCCAACCGGCATCCCAACGTTCAGACCATAAAACCGACATTGAATAAATATTCTTGCTTTCGATTTTTTCTAAAAATCCGTCAGGAACATTACCGATACTTTCACCGACAATCATACATTTGTTCAAATGGCTTTCTATCGCAACAATATTCAACATATCATCAAAATTGTAATAAATATATGTTCCTTGCTTATTTGCTGCTTCAGGAATTACGAACAAACGCATTAAGCACATTACATGGTCAATTCGCAAAGCACCTGCATTTTCGGCAGCAGCACGCAACATTTTTATAAACGGCAGATAAGCGCGTTCTTTTAGCTCGACCGGATGAAATGCTCCTAAATTCCACTTTTGTCCGGCAGGGAAAAACGCATCAGGAGGAGCACCGGCTCCGGAAGACTTTAGATATGCCCCTTCATCTCCCCAAACTTCTGCGCTGTCTCGCCCTACTCCTACGGCCAAATCTCGATAAATACCGATTTTTAAGCCTTGCTCTTTGACTGACTTTGCAACTAAATCAAATTGGCGATATGCCTCAAATTGCAAATACTTGAAAAATCCGATGCGGTCTTTGTTAGCTGTTTTATATTTTTTCATAGCTGCCGTTGTCGGTTTTAAGAATTCTTTTTCCCAACTTCTCCAACCGCCCCAATGGTCTTGCCATTTTTGCTCATACAAACATTGAAATGCAGCTAAATTTTCCAGTTCATCACCTTTTTCTTTGCAAAATTCCTCAAACTCTTTTTTACGTTTTTCGTTCTTTTGCATACGGAGATAAAACTTTTCCATAAAAGTCATTTTAAGAGGATAAACTTCTCCGTACATAATTGTTTCGGAAGCATTTAATTCTGCTATTTTATCCTTATAATTTTCAATATCTTCCGGCCTGAATTCCGGTACTTTTTCAATATCGATATATATCGGATTTAAGAACAAACGACTGGTTGACAAATAAGGACTGGCTTCTTCCGGAAAACAATGATTAGGCACATTAATCGGATTTAGACCAATGACATCGGCACCATTTTGACCGCAAAGATTGATAAATGCCGATAAGTCGCTAAAGTCCCCTACACCCCAATTACGTTTACTGCGTAATGAATATAGTTGTAAAGCATATCCCCACAATTTTGAACCGTCTAAAACTTCCGGCTGATAACAATGTTCGGGAGCAACCGCTAAAACTGATTTATATTCCTTTTCGCCGACAGAAAAATATAAGTCATAATAACCTATCTCTAAAGGAGACGTGATTTCAACAAAAAGTTTTGTATATTTGCCATGTGTTTCATCCGTAACATTTACAACAAAAGAAACACTTTCAAAGCTTGATTTTTGTTGGTTATACAGCTTTAGCGCAAAATCACTTTCAACTGATAAGGTTTCAACTACTGCCGTAAAGTTAAGCGATTTTTGTTCACGAACATACACACTTTCGAGAACTGACTGCCAAAATTTGTTTTCAACTTTTTTCAATGATTTTTCAATATCCGCTTCCGTATCTGCTTTGTAACCCAAAATACTGGCAAAAAAACGTATTGTATCATCATCAACATAATATGATTTTGCATTTAATCCAGCATCGTTATATTCCGTTGCTATGCCGATTTTAGAGGCTAAAAGTCTTAATTTGTCAGTCATATTTCCTCCCTATTTAACTTCAAATAATAAAATACTCCATGCAGGAACTTTAATTTCCTTACCTGATTTCAAAGTTTTCGGTAACGTAAACTTTTCCGAACTGTCTAAAAGCAAATTCCAATCTTTATATTCTAATTGCGGCAGTTTCCACTTTATATCATTGCTGTCACTATTGAGAATAAAATACAAAAAACGATTGCGATAATATGCACAACAAGAAACCGTTTTGCGATTTCCGTCATACCAATCTGCATCTATAAATTCTTTTCCTTTTTCGTTATACCATGCTAAATCTTTATTACCGCTTTCATCATTTTTGCCGGTAAAGAAATCTTTTTTATTAAAGAATTTTAATTTTTTACGCAGCGAAATAACTTTTTTGACATAGCGAGCAAAATCTTTATCTTCTTTGCTGATTGCTTCCCATACGAGCCAAGTCAGACAGTTATCCTGACAGTACGGATTGTTATTTCCCATTTGAGTATTTAAAAACTCGTCACCTGCCAACAACATCGGAGTACCGAAAGATAACAACAAAGTTGTAATCATCGCTTTAGCACGGGTTATTCGGTTATTTTTCACGATTTTATCGTTACATTCGCCTTCTACTCCGGAGTTCCAGCTCCAGTTAGAGTTTGAACCGTCTCGATTTTCTTCTCCGTTTGCCGAATTATGTTTTTGATTATAACTTACTAAGTCGTTTAAGCTAAAACCATCGTGAGCGGTAATAAAATTAATACTGCTCCATATATTGCGATTGTTATAATTAAAGATATCACTCGAACCGGTTATGCGACTTGCCAATTCTGCCGTTTGATACTGATCACCCTTCCAAAAACGACGAACGACATCACGAAAACGATCGTTCCATTCTGCCCAACCCGACGGAAAAGCTCCGAGTTGATATCCGCCCATTCCTACATCCCATGGTTCTGCTATCATCTTAGTCTTTTGCAAAACAGGATCTTGTTGAATCGCATATATAAAACCGCTTTCGGTAGTAAAATTAGTTTTACGTCGGCAGAGTGATGTAGCCAAATCAAAACGAAAACCGTCAACGTGCATTTCTTGTACCCAATAACGCAACGAATCAAGAATCATTCTTACAACATACGGATTTTCCGCATTTAATGATGCTCCGCAACCGGTACTGTCAAAATAGTAACGAGGATTTTCCGGATTGAGAGAATAATACGACTGATTATCAATCCCTCGATAACTCAAGGTCGGCCCCATCTGATTTCCTTCGCCGGTATGGTTATAAACTACATCCATAAAAACTTCTAAACCGTTAGCATGAAATGTATCAACCATTGTCTTAAATTCGTTAATATCGTCACGGCTAAGATATGATTGTTCGGGAGCAAAAAAATTAAACGTTTCATATCCCCAATAATTTTGTCTTTGATTAGATTGTATATATTTATCGGCAAAAAAAGACTGAACGGGTAATAGCTCTACCGCAGTTATTCCCAACCATTTCAAATATTTTACCACCGATGGTGATGTTAATCCTAAAAAACGTCCTCGCAGAGAATCGGGAATTTGCGGATGTAGTTTGGTATAACCTTTTACGTGTGTTTCATATATAATCGTTTCCGGAAAAGAACGTGGAGAAAAATCACTGTCTTTCCAGTCAAAATTATTATTATCGACAACCACAGACTTGGGAACATAAGGAGCACTATCCAATTCGCTAAATGATAAATCTTTATCCGGACTTTCCGTATCATAACCGAATATCGCTTTATGCCATATAAGCTTACCTACAAGCTTTTTGGCATAGGGGTCTATCAGAAGTTTGTTAGGATTAAATCTTTTTCCTATCTCCGGCTTATATGGTCCGTAAACACGATAACCATATACTTGTCCCGGCTTTATATCCGGCAAGTAGATATGCCAAATATTGTTGTCATTTTTATCAATCGAATATCTGTTTTTTTCTACACTTCCGGTTTCGTCAAAAAGGCATAACTCTACCTTTTCGGCATTAGCCGAAAATAGTGCGAAGTTTACGCCTTTTCCGTCATATGTTGCACCAAGCGGATATAATGTTCCTTTTTGCGGTTTTACTTCTGCCATACAAAATCCTCCCGGTGTATAGAAATATTATCTTACAGGCTTAATAACAATGGTCGATAATGCCGGAAGATTAACTTCTATTGAAAACGGTTTATCATTCCATCCTTGTTGTTGAGCCTGACGGTGTCCGTCATTTTTAATTCCACTTCCCCAGTAATTTACATCATCACTGTTAAAAATTTCTTGATAAGCACAATTTTCGGGAACACCGATACGATAATTATTTCTGACAACAGGAGTAAAATTGCAGATTACAATCAAATAATCTCCGGGTTCTTTTCCTTTACGAATATATGATATTACACTGTCTGCGGCATTCGAATGTTCTATCCATTCAAAACCGTTATAATCAAAATCAACTTCGTATAACGGAGAATTTCCCTTATACATGAGGTTCAAATCTCTTACGCAATTTTGCATACCCTTATACATAGGGTTATCGAGCAAATGCCAACGCAAACTTTCGGCACTGTTCCATTCCCAATCTTGTCCGAAATCACACCCCATAAACAGAAGTTTTTTACCCGGATGAGTATACATAAATCCGTAATATGCACGAAGATTTGCAAATTTTTGCCACTCGTCACCCGGCATTTTTGAAAGCATAGAACCTTTACCGTGAACAACTTCATCGTGAGAAATCGGCAAAATAAAGTTTTCATTAAAGGCATATAACAAACCGAAGGTCAGCATACCGTGATGATATTTACGATGAATCGGATCTTTATTGATATAACGCAAAGTATCGTTCATCCATCCCATATTCCATTTATATCCGAATCCTAATCCTCCCATAGATGTAGGACGAGAAACCATCGGCCAAGCGGTAGACTCTTCGGCACAAGTGCAAGCAGCAGGGTTTGCCCCATAAACAAGCTCGTTCATTTTACGCATAAAGGCAATAGCTTCAAGATTTTCGTTACCGCCATAGATGTTAGGAATCCATTCTCCCGATTTGCGAGAATAGTCGAGATAAAGCATTGAAGCAACCGCGTCAACACGCAAACCGTCAATATGATATTCTTTAACCCAATAAAGAGCATTGGCACAAAGATAGTTCATAACTTCCGTGCGGCCGTAGTTATAAATTTTTGTTCCCCAGTCTTTGTGTTCCCCTTTTCTCGGATCTGCGTGTTCGTATAAATGCGTTCCGTCAAATTCACACAATCCGTGCCCGTCTTTAGGAAAGTGCGCCGGTACCCAATCCATAATTACGGCAATTCCCGCTTGGTGGAATTTATCAATTAAATAACGCAAATCGTCCGGTGTTCCGAAACGACTGGTAGGTGCAAACATTCCCAAAACCTGATATCCCCAAGAAGCATCTAAAGGATGCTCGGATAACGGTAAAAATTCAACGTGAGTATATCCCATATTGGCAACATACGGAACCAATGTATCAGCAAGTTCTCTGTAAGATAAAAACTCGCTACCGTTTTCCCCTTTACGACGCCAAGAACCTGCATGAACTTCATATATGGACATCGGTTTATCAAGAGCATTGTGATTTTGATTATTTTGCATCCATTCACTATCGTTCCAATGATAATGATTTAAGTCATACACAACCGATGCGGTCTTCGGTCTGTGTTCGGCATAAAATCCTACCGGATCAGCCTTGGTCAAAATATAGTCTTGTTGTGTCTTAATTTCAAACTTATAAATTTCACCTTCACCAAGTCCGGGAACAAATATATCCCATACCCCGCAAGATGAATATTTGCGCATTACATGACATCTGCCATCCCAGTTATTAAAATTACCTATAACAGAAACACGTTTTGCATTAGGTGCCCAAACAGCAAAACTGACACCTTTTACTCCGTCCATAGTGATTACGTGAGCACCCAATTTTTTGTACATTTCAAGGTGATTACCTTCACTGAAAAGATAAACATCAATATCGCCTAATGTCGGAGCAAAACGATAAACATCTTCCGCTTCATATACTTGACCGGCATCATTTTCTATTTTGAATTTATATGCAATATCACCAACTTTTCCGAGAGCGATTTGAAAGAATCCGCGTTCATCGATTTTATCCATTTTTCCCAAAGATAAACCATCTTCTTTTTTGATTATCTCTATAGATTTTGCGTGCGGTTGAAATGCTCGAATAAAGGTGTTTTTACTACCCTTATCTCTGTGTATTCCGAGAACTGCAAATATATTGTCATGATTACCGTTTATAACGGCTTCGATTTCTGTTTTTGATAATAAATTTTCCATATAATACCTCTTGAAATAATTGATGAGGAAACAGTCTTGTTTTTAATCTATAAATTCTTATCTGTATAAATGCAAGTTTAATTCTAATATTATCAAAAAATTTTATAAACTTTCTGTATTGACGGATAAATTTTTATATGTATATTAAGTATTGTTTAACCGAACTTTTTATTTGGAGTAAGTAATGGTAAATTTTAATGAAGATGCTATCAGAGAAGCTGCTTATTTTAACTGGCAAAATGCCGGTTGTCCGCAAGGAAAAGATGAGTACTTCTGGGCAATGGCTGTTGAACAATTCAGCAAGTGCACAAAATCTTCTTGTTGCACTAAAAAAGCTGCTGCAAAAAAGACTGCTACAAAGTCTGCATGCAAAGCTACAGCTAGCAAAACAGCTACTGCTACAAAGAAAAAAACTGTTGCTAAAAAATAGTTTTATTTGATAGAAAAATGGTATGAAAAGGCCTCTCAAACGAGAGGTTTTTTTATTGCAAAATTACGATTGTTTTTGCGCCATTATAATCCAACCGAAAACCTTTTTATCGCCTTCATTTCGCAAACGAAATCGATTGATTTTTTCAACAAAAAATCCTTGTCTTTTCAGCGAATCTTCAATGTATTTTCTGCTATGCAAAAAACGACCTGAAGCATGCAAAAAATAATCTTTGTCATTTTCATAATTTTCACTGACACTAAACAAAATTCTTCCATCCTTCTTCAGTGCTCCGAATAACAAAATAAACATATTATTCAGTTCACCGAAATAAGTAAAAACATCAGCCGCATTTATCAAATCATACTCATTGTTTTTTTCGGATAAAAACACATTTAAATCCTGACAATACAAATGAGTATATAACTTTTTGCGTTTAGCTACTTCAAGCATTTTTGAAGAAATATCTACCCCGTCAAGCCCTCTGAACTTTGCATATTTTTTCAAATATTTTCCGCATAATCCGGTACCGCATCCGGCATCGAGAATCTTCATTTTCGGAAGCTTCAAATTTGCAAAAAGCGAATCTAAATATTTTGACATCAAACTTGGTACGGAATAATCCAAACTTTGCAAAACATCTTCAAAATCATCGGCAAACGCATCAAAAATTTCACGCACGAAAAGACTATTTATTTGACTGACGTTTTCCGCATTTAATATAGCATTACCCATGTGGCGAACCACCTGATTTTCCGGATATTTTTGCAACCATTTTTTTGCATATCTTTTCACATCGGTTGTCTTGGATTCAATAGCAATTTCATATAGCAAATAACCGAAATTTATGTGTTGAGAATTTTCTCCGTTTGATAATGTTATCGCACGCCACCCCATATCAAGTGACAATTCATATTTTTGTTGTTGCTGATAAGCTTGGCTGATTGAATTACATACCCAATAATCTTGAGGATTTTGTTGATATAAATATGCCAAAACCTCGACCGCTTCATCTGCCTTATTAAGCTCAATACATATATTGGCAAGCAATGCCATTGCTTCTTGCGAATCAGGATATAATTGAACTGTCCGGCGAGCATAAAAATATGCGGTAGGATAGTCTTTCATATCAAAATAAATTCCGGCAGTATTAAAATTTGCCGTGTAGAAATTATGCTGAATTTCCAAAGCTTGTTGATAAAATTTCAATGCCTTGAGATATTTTTTTGCACAATAATTGATATTCCCCAAAACTACCAGAGCAGAAACATTTTGAGGATTAAGTTTTAATGTTTTATTGGCATATCTTTTGGCTTGAAAAATATTTTTCAGCTCATAATAAATAATCGCTAAATTTGATGTTGCTGTTTCTGACTTTTTGTTGGTTTTAAGAGCTTTCTTATAATATTCTACGGCTTCTTTTTTTTGCCCCAGTGCATCATAACAGTTGGCAATCAATATTAAAAACTTTTCTTGTTTCAAAAAAGAATCGTCTAATTTAAAAAACTCATTAAGCGCAGATGAATAATTCTTCTTACGATAGTATTCAATAGCCTTTTTTTCGTTTTTTTG
>JAFYRQ010000009.1 GCA_017546885.1 Alphaproteobacteria bacterium | reverse complement strand
TTATGCAAACTTATCTCCATGGCAAAGAGTTCAAATTGCCAGACATCCGGGAAGACCTCAATGTTTAGATTATGTAAAAGCACTCATAGAAGATTTTGTTCCTCTCTGCGGTGACAGAGTTTTTGCCGATGACCCAACAATGATAGGGGGAATCGGACGTTACCACGGTATATCGGTTGTCGTAATAGGACAAGAAAAAGGAACCGATTTGGAAACTCGCGTAAAATATAACTTCGGAATGGCAAAGCCCGAAGGATACCGCAAAGCTCAAAGATTGATGGATTTAGCCGATAAATTTAATATGCCGGTAATTTGCTTTGTTGATACGGACGGGGCATATCCGGGAATCGAATCTGAAGCACGAGGTCAAGCAGAGGCTATTGCCGCATCCATTCAAAAATGTTTACAAATTCATGTGCCGCTTATTTCCGTTGTTATCGGTATGGGCGGCTCGGGAGGAGCTATCGCAATAGCGACAGCCAACAGAATTTTGATGTTAGAAAACTCTATTTATTCGGTTATTTCTCCCGAAGGTTGTGCGTCTATTTTATGGCGTTCGGCCGATAAGGCAAAGGAAGCAGCAGAGGCATTAAAATTGACCGCACAAGATTTGAAAACTCTCGGAGTTATTGACGAAATAGTAGATGAACCTGTCGGTGGTGCTCATAGAGACACTATGGCTACAATGGAAAAAGTAGATGAAGCTATTTATCGTCATTTACAAGAATTGATGCAATTAAGCAGAGATGAACTAAAAAAACAACGCAATGAAAAAATATTCGAAATGGGACACCATATAAATTTTGAAGAAATAAAAGGATAAGATATGCCTCCTTTATCATATTTTGAAATAGGATTGATTTCTGCCGTTTTTTTATTGTTCATCAGTGTTATCGTGATGATATGTATGTTGTTGCGAAACAAAAATATCAATAATGATATGGCAAAAGCTCAGATTGAGTTAGTGGGAAGACTGTCTCAAATGTCCGAGCATAACGCAATAGAGCAAAATAAAATTGCAACAGCTATTTCAGAACAAAAACTTTCATTACTCAAAATAATTGACGAGAAACTTCTTCAGGTAACTCAAAATGTGGGGAACGGACTACAACAATCCGCCGCAAAAACAAATGAAACATTAGCGGCATTAAGAGAAAGATTAGCAACTATTGATGCTGCTCAAAAAAAGATATCTTCTTTATCCGAACAAGTTGTTTCTCTGCAGGAAGTTTTATCAAATAAACAAGCAAGAGGGGCTTTCGGAGAAATTCAACTTCGAGATTTGGTAACATCCATTCTCCCTCCTTCCGTTTATGATTTTCAGTTTACTTTGAGCAATCAGAAACGCGCGGATTGTGTGTTAAAATTACCTAACCCTCCGGGAACAATCGTTATCGACTCAAAATTCCCCTTAGAGAGCTATCAAGCTTTGCAAAATGCAAATAATGATGCAGAAAAAAAAGAAGCTGACAGATTTTTTAAGGCTTCGGTATTAAAGCATATAAAAGACATATCCGAAAAATATATCATCCCCGGAGAAACGGCAGAATCGGCTTTGATGTTTTTGCCGGCTGAAAGTATTTATGCCGAATTACACTCTCGTTTTGTTGATGTAGTCGAAACATCTTATCGTTCAAAAGTATGGATTGTATCGCCTACAACCTTAATGGCCACACTCAACACCGTAAGAGCCGTATTAAAGGATGCCAGAATGAGAGAACAAGCAGGACTCATTCAAAAAGAAGTCGGTATTTTGATGGAAGACATTAACCGCCTTGATGAGAGGGTTGATAACCTGTCAAAACATTTCGAACTTGCAAGCAAGGATATAGGAGAAATAAAAATATCTTCATCAAAAATAGCTCGCAGAGTTGACAGAATCGAAGAAATTGAGTTTGGAGAAAATGATACAACGGTACTGATTGAACAAAAAAATGCCGGATAATTAACATTTTTTGCAAGACATCTATTGATTTATCAAATAAAAAACGTTAACTTACAACTAAATTAACTAAAACAGAAAAGGAAAATAAAGTGACTAAGTCTGAATTAATTTATAAAATTGCTGCTAAAAATCCAAACTTAACAGCAAGAGATATTGAAAAAATCGTTACTGTTATTTTTGACAGCATAATTAAAGCTATGGCTAACGGTGAAAGAGTTGAATTTAGAGGTTTCGGTGCTTTTTCGGTACGCACACGTTCTCCTCGCACAGCTAAAAACCCTCGCACCGGTGAAAAATTGCAAGTAGGAACTCGTAATATTCCTCACTTCAAAATCGGCAAACGTCTTTATGACTTGTTGAATCAATAATTTTAGCAATGAAAGGCTCAAAAAATGAATTTTATTAAATTAATCGTAGGATTACCCCTCGTTGTGATTATCTGTGTTGTTGCTTTTATGAACAACCAAACCGTAACACTTAATTTGTGGCCTTTCTCATTTAATATAACAGCCTCGTTGAGTGTTGTAATTATCTTTTTGGTTTTGTTAGGTTACATTGTCGGAAAAATCGGTTCTTGGATGACCTATGCTCCGGTTCGTATGGCATTACGTAACCAACAACGCCAAAACCGCAAATTGAATGCAGAACAACAAAAGCTCGTAGAAAAAGTTGAAGGATTAAAAGAAAATCTTGAAAACATTAAAGCTTCTGAGCCGGCTGCTCCGAAAGAAAGCGGATTAGATAAGCTCAAACAACAATTAGGCGGTTTGTTTAAAGGCAAACACAAACAAGATGATTTTTGGTGTTTGTAATAAGAAAAGGTATTTTGTATGAACTGGCTTTCTGATTTTGTACGTCCGAAAATTAAAAAAACAGCTCAAAAGGAAATAGCTGACGATTTGTGGCTGAAATGTCCTCATTGCGGAAAGTTGCTGTTTACCAAAGAGTTGAAAAAAACTTGGTATGTATGTCCCGAATGTGATCATCACCTTCGTTTGTATTTGAATAAGCGATTGAAGATGTTGTTTGACAATGGTGTCTTTACGGAGGTTGCATTACCTCAACCGCCGGAAGATCCGTTAAAGTTTAAGGACAGCAAACGTTATGCCGATAGGCTTAAAGCGTACCGAAAAGCAACCGGTAACGAAGATGCAATCAAAGTTGCAAAAGGAACCGTCGGCGGCATAAAATGTGTCATCGCCGCTTTAGATTTCTCTTTCATGGGAGGGTCTATGGGGATGGCTGTCGGTGAAGGAATTGTGAAAGCTGCAGAAATTGCCGTTAAAAGCAAAATTCCTTTGGTTACAGTATCTAACTCAGGCGGTGCACGCATGCAGGAAGGTATTTTATCCTTAATGCAAATGGCACGTACTACTTCTGCCGTTAATTACGTAAAAGAAAACGGTTTGCCGTTCATCTCAATAATGACCGATCCGACAACAGGTGGTGTTTCGGCTTCTTTTGCAATGTTAGGAGATATTCATATTGCAGAAAAAGGCTGTTTAATCGGATTTGCCGGTCCTCGTGTAATTGAGCAAACAATCAGAGAAAAACTTCCCGAAGGTTTTCAAAGAGCAGAATATTTGCGTGAACACGGTATGGTCGATATTGTTGTTCATCGTTCGGAAATGAAAAATAAATTAGCTATGGTTTTGAGCTTGTTAATGTCAAATAAGGAAAACAACTCCGAATCGAAAGCTACAAAAACTAAAAAACAGGCATAGTTGATGGCTTTAACTATGCCTGCCGCATTGCGGCAACTATATAAGGAGTAAATCTATGCTTGTATTAAAACATGTTCCTATTCGATCTTTCGGTGAAAATATCGCTTATATTCATAAAGATTGCTCAATATATAAAATTGATAATATTAAATCTTTAACACGTATAGAAATACACGGCGGACATCAGCCGGTTTTTGCATTTTTACAAATTGTCGATAACAATAAAATTATTCGTCCTGACGAATTAGGATTGAACACGGAAGCTTTTAGTCAGATAGGTTTGCCCGAAGGATCTAAAATCACACTTACCCTTACTCCGCCGGCACAGAGTTTGAGCGCAGTAAAAAGAAAAATTGCCGGAAATATTTTGAGCAATAAAGATTATGAAGCTATCATCAATGACATATCTGAACACAGATATTCAAATTCGGATATTGCTTCTTTTTTGGTTGCCGTAGGCTCATTTGTAACACCATCGGAAGTTTTGGATTTAA
>JAFYRQ010000070.1 GCA_017546885.1 Alphaproteobacteria bacterium | reverse complement strand
GTATGTAGTTTGAGTTATACTAAGGTCAGGCTCAGCCCAAGTTCCTTCACCTTGATAGTTCCATCCCCAAGAGAAAGCGTTCGTAGATAAAAAAGTTCCGGCTAACAATACGGCAAAAAATTTATTTTTCATAATAAAACCCCCATGAATAAATCTATTTGCCCGACATAATAACTCATTTTCTTCCAAAATGCAAAAAAAAAATTAACTTTATGTTAACATTTTATCAAGTTTTTATTAACTTTTGCCGTAGCAAACAAAAAAGAGCTTATCTCACGACAAGCTCTTTTAAAATCAATATTTACGTTTAACCGCGGAATACACCCGCTTTTTTTCACAATTTTGCTTTTACACTCTTGTATGAATACACACCATCGCCGGCACATACCACACAAGTCAACGGCTTCGAGAAGATAACCTCGGCAATATCTTTGACATCGCTTGCATTCACCTGCCAAGTAGCATTGATACGGTCGTTGATGTCATACATCTGTCCGCGTCCGAGAACCTGCCATGCTATCTCAACAGCACTGTCTTGCGGTTGAGAGAAAATAAACAGTTTTTCGGCCATCGCACGATTGCGAGAAGTCTCCATACGGCGATCAGAAGCGAGAGTTGTGCGCAAACGGTTGACATTAGCACAAATGATGTCGATAAACTCGTTTACATCTTCACCATCATGCGATGTTACGGCAACACGCAGAGTTCTCATTCCGTAATAGCCGGCAATCTTTACTTCGATATCAACATCTTTTCCGATAAATGAGCGCTCAAGACGTCCTGACAACATACTCATCAAAACATTTGCTTCCGCAACATTGCTCAAGTTAGAAACATCCCAACCCATCATCACTTGACGATAGTTGCCTTTTGCGGGCAATCGGTCGAAACCACCGGTGTAAATATCATTTATCACCTTGTGCTTGCGGCCTGCCGGAATCTCTCCGAAATACTTTTCTGCCATGTTACGAAGTTCTTCGTCTGTGTAGTCAGGGCAGTTTATCGCTACCACCATGTTTTTACCGGTAAGATACTTAGCGGCAAACTCATACAAATCGTTCATACCGTAGCTGCTGACAGCATTGATATAAACATCGCTGTCCCAAACCTTGCGTGCATCACGAAAAGCCGTGTGCTTATACAACAACTTCATCTGACGTTTTGGCAACGGAGCCAAATCACGTGTGTGAGCCACGATGTCGTCCGCAGTCATCTTTATCAAGTCGGGATTGAAATGCGGCTGCCTCATCAAATTTGAAAGCTTACGCATTGTCAACTCCAAATCCTGAACATCGCAACCGGTAAAATAGGTTGTAATAGTACCGCCATACACCGCTTGAATACCACACGACTGCTTCAACAAAACTTGCTCAAAAAGAGCCGCCAAACCGAGTTTAGGTTCATTAACATGACCGACATTTACGGTAACAGAAACACTTGTCTGCTGATTGAGTCTCGAAGTTACAACAGTAATACCGTTGTAAAGCTTAAAAGTTTTTCTTTCCATAGTGAAAAAATTTTTTTGAGTTAGAAAAATAGAGTTAATAATCACAAATAGACGGCGGTTATATACCCGTGATTATTAAATGTCAAATATTTTTGTTTCTACTCGTCCATATAAGTTTTATAGTCGGCAATATCCCAATTTATGCCGCTTTTAATGATTTTTGCCGGCACTCCCGCAACCAACACATTAGGAATATCAAATTTTTTATTTACCAATGCCATAGCTCCGACAACCGAATTTTCGGCAATATATGTTCCTTTGAGCAACAAACACCTCACACCAACCCATACATGGTCTTCAATGATAATGTCATCAGGCTCATTCAAAGGATTTCCGTTATATTCGTTTATCAATGTATGTCCGTCTCCGCAACGGAAAGTACATTCGGAAGCAATTACGCAATCATCACCGATAACAATTTTTACCCCAGCCTTTTCTTTTGCCATCATTGATACATTAGGATTAATATAACAATTACGGCCGATTTCAATAGAACAACCATCAGAAATATAAAAAAAGGCTCTCTTTATTCTGGTTTTGTTATAAGTGGAAAGGATTGAATAATAATTGTTATCACCGACAACCACAAGTTTACAGTCTTCAAAATAACGAGGTAATTCGATACGGATTAAATTATTATTTCCGTTTATGGTAATAGATAAACCGGGAATACCCTCCGGCCCCAAAATACGCTCCATACCGTCTTCAATAATAACTATTTGATTATTTGCACCCCAAACTTTTATATATCCGGTACCACGCATATTACACCTCCGTTCATAATCTGTCATAAGGTTAGCAACTTTAATAATTAAAGTCAATTTAATCTGCATAAAAAAATCCCTGTTTGAAAATTTTCAAACAGGGATAATTAAAACTACATCTGATTACTTCAGATTGTCAGGATTTAAGCCTTTCAGTTCGGGAAGAACGAAAAGACCGTCTTTACGAACGAGAACATCGTCAAACCAAATCTCACCGCCACCATACTCAGGAGTTTGAATCTGTATCAAATCCCAATGAATTGATGACTTGTTACCGTTGTGTGAGGTTTCGATAGAGTTGCCCAAAGCTAAATGGAAAGAGCCGGCAATCTTTTCATCGAAAAGATTCTCGCAAATCTCACGAGTGATGAACGGATTGACACCAAAAGCAAACTCACCGAAATAGCAAGAGCCTCTGTCTGTCTTAATCACCGCACGCAACTTTTCATTGTCTCCAACCTCTGCCTCGGCGTGAACAACCTTACCTTTCTCAATTTTAAGGGTAATGTTTTTGAACACATCACCGTTAATATGAGTTTCGGTATTAAACCTTACGACACCGTTAACCGAATCCTTCACCGGAGAAGTAAATACCTCACCATCAGGCAAATTGCGAATACCCCTCGACAGTGTCGCCGGAATTCCCTTAATAGAGAAAGTAAGCTCCGTACCGGGTGCAATAATCGTAACCTTGTCGGTAGTCTTCATCAACTCTGCCAACGGAATCATACGCTTTGCCATTTTGTCATAATCAACAAGGCAAGATGAGAAATAAAAATCTTCCATCTCCTTGGTTGACATCTTTGCCAAAGCAGCACTCACGTTAGTAGGCCAACGCATAACACACCAGCGCTTTTTAACACGAATGTCAAAATGCACAGGCTTCATAAAACAGCGGTTATACAACGCCTGCTCCTCAGGAGTAAGAACACTTGCATTATACGGATTGCTATAACCTCTGATAACCAGATAAGCATCCATCTGCTCCATAATTTGAGCATGCAACTGTCCCAAAGCCGCAACTTGCGCTTCCGTAGCACCTT
>JAFYRQ010000069.1 GCA_017546885.1 Alphaproteobacteria bacterium | reverse complement strand
ATCAACACCGTTTTCTTCAAACCATTTTTCGATTTCGGCCTGTTCTTCCGCTAAATATGAATCTTCATAATTTTCATTATGTTTAGTTCTGGTATAAAGGGATTCAGCTGCTGCTTGAGCCCTTTCTTCAAAAATTTCTTTTGCTTCTTCAAAAATTTCTTGAGTTTTTTCATCGGCATTTTCAAGTTTTAAGCTGTCTGTATCAACAACAATGCCATGACGTCTTAAGAAATCTACCATCTCTGCCATTTTTTCGGGTGTCATTTCTTCCGGAGAAAATTCAACCTTACCGTCAACTACCGTAATTGATGCTCCGATAGGGTGCAACATATTAATTTTTAGAGAAAGATTATTTTCATCATCTGTCTTAATGGCAAAAGCTTCGGCTGTGCGAGTATCTCTTCTATCATCCTTGGCGACGATTTCAGAGCTTACGGTATCTTGAATTGAATATAGTGCAGCATAAACTTCTTTATTGCTTTCATATAAAGCAAGCTGATTTTTCGCACGGTCAATTTCCATCTTCCTTTTGCGAGCTAACATTACTTTATATTTGTCATTTTCATCAACAACTATATTTTCCGCATTTTGAAGTCTGCGATGTAAATTTCTTTCCACTTCATCTTGTGTAATGTCGTTATATCTTTTGCTAACAAAACTAAAATACGGTCTGCCGTTTGCCATTTGTAAATCCTCCGGATATTATAATATAGCCTAATAATAGCATGGTTGACAAAAAAATCAAGCGGTTTTTGACAAAAATTAGTGGTATTTTCGCATAATTCCTCTCAAAATTCCTTGAACTCGAACTTGAGACGGATGCAATTTACGTGTTTCATAATCTTTGTTGCATGGCTCAAGCCAAATTTCATCCTTTTTCTTGCGCCATACTTTTAGGGTTGCTTCACTTTCTTCAACCAAAGCAACAACAATTTGTCCATTTTCTGCAACGTTCGAACGTTTGATGACGGCAATGTCTCCATCCATAATGCCGGCCTCAATCATCGATTCTCCTTCCACTTGCAAAGCATAAAATTCTCCTCTTTCGACCATGTCAAACGGAACCGACAATGTGTCGTTTTCATAGGCTATGGCTTCAATAGGCGTGCCTGCGGCGATTTTGCCGTATAAAGGAATTTGTGCCGAAGAATTTTGTAGGGCCAATTTAATTTTCTTTTCTTCTTCGATTATATCTTTTGGCTTGAATCTGGGGATTCTTACAACCTCCAATGCACGAGCCTTATGCGGAATTTTGCGGACAAATTCTCTCTCAATAAGCTCCTCTATTAATGCGTGGATACCTGATTTAGATTTTATTCCGACGGCTTCTTTCATTTCTTCATAAGACGGACAACATCCTTTTTCTTTGATGGTGTTGTCGATAAACATCAGCAATTTGTACTGTTTAGGGGTAAGCATAATCGTTCCTCCGTTGTATGTTTTATATAAATGTTCTACTTTAGTTCTTTTTTTAGGTCAAGTTTTTTTTATTTTGGTTGCAAGTTTTTATATAGTTGTTTATAGTAATCGGCAGTTTAATAATTGAATTAGGAATTAAATTAATGGCAAACGAAACAAATATTCATAGAGAATCAAGATTAGTAAAGCTTTCCGCTTTACAGGAAAAAGACTACAATCCTTATCCTTATTGCTTTAAACCAAATGCTTTTGCTGAAGAATTGCAAGCAAAATATGCGGAACTTCCGGCAGGCGAAAATACCGAAGACAGAGTTGTTGTTGCCGGTCGTGCAATGGCTGTTCGTAATAGCGGTATGTTTATCGACCTTAAAGATAAAAGCGGAAAGATACAGGTGTTTTGTCATAAGTCACATTTGGATGAAGAAAATCTTGAACTTTTGAAATCATTGGATGTCGGTGACATTGTCGGTGTTAGCGGTTTTGTTCGTCGTACTCCGCGTGGTGAACTTTCAATTGCTGCAGAAAAGTTTGATATTATCAGCAAATCGCTTCAACCGTTACCGGAAAAATTTCATGGTTTAACCGATATTGAAGCTCGTTATCGTCAACGCTATGTCGATTTTATTATGAATGATGATAGCCGTGAGATTTTCAAAAAACGTTGCCGTATAACATCTGCTATCCGTCATTATTTTGAACAGCACGATTTTATGGAAGTAGAAACTCCGATGTTGCATACCATAATGGGTGGTGCTAATGCAAAACCGTTTATTACACACCATAATACATTGGATATGGATTTATATTTGCGTATAGCTCCTGAATTGTTCTTGAAAAGATTGGTTGTCGGCGGTTTTGACAGAGTGTTTGAAATCGGACGTAATTTCCGTAATGAGGGTATTGATAAAAAGCACAATCCTGAATTTACGGCATTGGAAGCTTATCAAGCTTATGCCGATTATAACGATATGGCCGAGCTCATACCTGATTTGTTGCGTTTTGTATGTAAAGAAGTTACCGGAAGCGAAACAATCGTTGTAAACGGTAACGAAATTGATTTGTCAAAACCATGGGAACGTAAATCTATCGTTGAATTGGTAAATGAATATGCTGGTATTGATTTGATGCAGGCAAAAGATGTTGAAGAAGCTAAAGCTATGGCAAAATCTATCGGCATAGATGCTTCTGATTGCAGTAACTGGGGAAAAGTTGTGCAATTACTCTTTGATGAAAAAGTAGAACCTAATTTGGTTCAGCCGATTTTGGTAATGGATATGCCGAAAGATATTTCTCCTTTGGCAAAAACTCACCGCTCAAATCCTCGTTTGGTAGAACACTTCGATGCCTATGTAGCGGGAATGGAAGTAGGATGTGCATATTCTGAGCTTTCAAATCCGTTAGAACAAAAAGCACGTTTTGATGCGCAATGTGCAGAACGTGAAGCCGGTGATGATGAGGCTCAAATGTTGGATGAAGATTATGTAGTAGCTTTAGAAAACGGTTTACCTCCTACCGGCGGTATGGGAATGGGTGTTGACCGTTTGGCAATTTTGTTGACCGGTGCGGACACAATCCGAGATGTTATCGCATTTCCGACACTTCGTAATAAATAGGAAAATATGAAATTGCGACTACATAAAATAGCATACAAAAATATTGAAAAACGGCGACGTCAAAAGACGTCCCGTTCTTCAAATGGGGGGCTTTTTTCAAAAATAATGTTTGTATTGAACATTTGTTTGAGTTTGGTTCTGATATTTTTGTTGTTGTCTGATTATGTTTTTAAGCAAGATAAAAAAGATGAAGTTGCTCATCCTAAACATATATTCGGTGTCAGAAATATAGCCGATGACACCATAATCAGACAAACGGAAAAAGATTTTTTGAAGACGGCGCTTAATTTTGATGAATTGCAAAATTATCAAATCTTTCAGTTAGAAAAATCCTTGCAAGAAAAAACTTTGGATGTGGATGCGATTGTAAACATTGATGAAAAAATTGTCCATGTTGATGAATTAAATTTGAGCAATGAAGAAGTTTACAAGATATACGAAGAAAAACTGCCTGATGATGTCGTAGAACACGATTCTAAAGTCATCAAAAAACAACAGCCGATGATTGCCATTGTTATTGATGATATGGGGATAAGTGCTAAGAGAACTGCAGATATAAGCAGTTTGAAGTATCCGATTACATCTTCGTTTTTAACTTATGCAAAAAATTTGAAAAAACAAATATCAAAAGCTAAAGATAACGGACACGAAATTATGGCTCATTTGCCGATGGAACCGAAGGTTATGCAACATTATATCGATTCGATGTTGCTTACTTCCATGAGTGATAAAGAGGTTTTGAAAACATTGAAAAAAATCCTCGATACCATTCCTGAAGCGAAATCCGTTAATAATCACATGGGAAGCAAGTTTACCGAAGATAAACACAGAATGGCGATAGTAATGAAAGAATTGTCTAAAAGAAAAATAGCTTTTCTCGATTCTAAAACAACCCCGAAATCGGCAGGACCGAAACAAGCCAAAAGATTTAATGTTTCTTTGACAATGCGTAATGTGTTTTTGGATAATAAAGATGACTTTGATTATATAACCAAACAACTTCATCAAACCGAAGAAATAGCCCGCAGAAACGGCTATGCAATAGCAATAGGACATCCGAAAGCACAAACATATAATGCGCTCAAAGCATGGCTTCCTACCTTGAAAAATAAGGGGATTATGCTTTTGCATTTAAGCGAATTATCAAAAATGATAGAGCAATAAAAATTATGTAAACAAAAAAGCCTCGCATATAATACGAGGCTTTTTTCTTGGGAGAGAAACAATAAAAAAACTCACCTTGCGATGAGTTTTAACTTATGGTAGGGGTAGTCAGACTCGAACTGACACGGCCTGAGGCCACAAGATTTTGAGTCTAGCGCGTCTACCAGTTCCGCCATACCCCCATAAGACGAATAGATAAATACATTAATAAAATTAAAACGTCAATAGTTTTTTTACTAAAAATGTGATAATATTTATTTTATCAGTAAAAATAAGGAATTGTCGCATGCAAAAAAACGAAAAAAAGGCTATT
>JAFYRQ010000068.1 GCA_017546885.1 Alphaproteobacteria bacterium | reverse complement strand
TTTCGATGTCTTTAATTCTTAATTTCAAGTCATCTATTTTTAGCTTTAGCGCTTTTGTAGGATTAGATTTTAATGCTTGTTCGGCTTGTTGTTTTGCCAAACGAATGTCTCTCATCAGCAGACTATATTCGGCGGCGGCATAATTATATCCGGCAACATTGTGTTGCAAACCATAGGCTCTTGACAGTAAAAGCCACGCATAACTGTCCGGATTGTAAATAATGACTTGATTTAATAAATCGACAATTTGTTGCTGCTCTTCAACGGTAGGATGATTTTCAAGCATTGCTTGAGCTAAATTTAGCTTAAATAGCGATGAGTTGGGATGTAAAGTGAGAGCTTTTTTATAAATTTTTACCGCATCGGCAATTTTTCCGGTTTCTAACAACATTTGTCCCTTTAGCTCATAAAAATACGGATTTTTCGGTTCATCTTCAATTAAGCTATCAACTTTTTGTATAGCTTTATCCATTTTCATTTGCTTAAAATATGCGATTGCTTGAGCATATCTTGCAGGTGTGCTGTTGTCGCTTTCGGGATATTTTATAAATGTATTTTTCGGTTCTTCGATATAAGCATATAATTTAGCTTTTATTCGGGAAAATTCTTTTTCCTGCAGTCCTTTTTTAGGTGCATTTGACTCTTCTGTTGCTTTTTCTAAAAATGCAATACGTTCGGTAGTAACCGGGTGTGTTCTGAAATAGCTGGTTTCTTCAATACCCTGAATGGTATTTTGTTTTTGAATTTTTTTCATAAAATTCAACATTCCGGCCGGAGATTGATTTATTGCTTTCAACAATTTTACCGCAGCTTCATCTGCACTTCTTTCTTCGCTTACCTGATAGGTCAACATTCCGTGCATGGCTGTGCTTTGCGAACCTAATATAGCGGCAATGCTTATATCGGCACGGCCGGCTGCAATTCCGGCTGCGCTACCTAACAACATAGATGCGAGGCTTATCATTTGTACTTCTTTTGCCTGAATTTTATGTCGTAAAAGGTGTCCGCCTTCAATATGCCCGGTTTCGTGAGCCAAAACACCGCTTATTTCGTTTTGGCTGTCTGCGGTCATCAATGTTCCGACGGTTACGAACATATTATTTCCGTCAGCGACAAAGGCATTTAAGGATTTATCATTAACAATATAAATTCGTCTGGGATTAAATGCGGTTCCCGAGGCCTTAAAAACAGGGCGAAGCGTTTGATGTAAAAACACTTCGGTTTCTTCGTCAGAGATAAGGGCAATAGCTTGGGCAGATGTTGCCGACAATAATGTCGACAACATCGCAAATAAAAAGACAAATATATTTATCCGTTTATCAGCTTTTTCCACCAAGATACCTTTCTTTTTTCGGTTTTTTCTTCGGTTTCTTCTGCCTTTGGAGTTTCTTCTCTTACTTCGGCAATCGCTTCCGAATTTTCTTCATTGTTACGTTCACGGCGACCGCGTCTTCTGTCAAAACGGTATCTTCTTCCGTTACGTTCACGACGACGATATTGACGTTCATTATTATCGTTTTCGCTTTCATTTTCCTCATTTTGAATATCTGCAGTTTCGTCGTAATCGTCTTCTACTTCATAGGGCTGAACGGCAGTAGGTTTGCTCGGTTCTTCTATTTTTACGGCTTTTGTACGTTCTACACGATATTCGTTAATGTTTTTAATTGAATTGTCGGCACTGATAATAACTGCCATTTTGTAACGTTGCTCAATTTCATATAATGCTTGTCTTTTTTGATTCAACAGATAAACGGCATAATCTGTCGGAACAAATACATTCATCATTGATGAGCGGTTCTTTGTGCCTTCTTCTTCAATAATACGCAAAATTGACATTGCACCGGATTCAACGGTTCTGATTATACCGCGTCCATGACAGAACGGGCAAGTCTGGTAGTTGCTTTCCAAAAATGAAGAGTGCATTCTTTGTCTTGAAATTTCTAGCAATCCGAAACAACTCATTTTGCTGATTTGAACGCGAGAACGATCACCTTTCATGGCTTCTTTCATACGTTTTTCAATAGCTAAATTGTTTTTAGGATCGTCCATATCGATAAAGTCAATTACAATCAAACCTGCTAAATTACGCATTCTTAATTGTTTGGCAATTTCATCGGCTGCTTCTAAGTTTGTTCTTAAAGCTGTTTCTTCTAAATCACTTTCTTTGGTTGCTCTACCGGAGTTTACGTCAATGGAAACGAGAGCTTCTGTCGGATTGATTACCAAATATCCGCCTGATTCCAACGGAACATTAGGGTCATGGAGCTTATCCAACTGACTTTCAACCTGAAAACGTTGGAATAAAGGCACATCATTTGCTTTACAAGACTTTAATTTTTTCATATTGTGCGGTGATAATATGCGCATAAAGTTGCGGGCAGTTTTATATGCAGCATCTCCGTCAACAATGATTTCGGATATTTCTTTAGTGAACATATCACGCAATGCACGTTTAATGAGATTGGCTTCTTCATAAACCAGAATCGGAGCAGGGTTTTTGAGTGAATCATGACGTATTTGATTCCATGTTCTAATCAAATAATTATAGTCTCGAGTGATGTCTGCTTTAGTTTTTTCTTCGCCTGCGGTACGAACAATTAAAGACATATCTTTAGACATAGGTAATTCTTTAATTATGGATTTTAGGCGTTTTCTGTCTTGTGCATTGGTTATTTTTCTTGAAACTCCACCGCTTTTGATACGATTAGGCATCAATACGCAATATCTTCCTGCCAAAGATAAATAAGTTGTCAAGGCTGCACCTTTGTTACCTCTTTCTTCTTTCACAACTTGAACAAGCAAAATTTGACCTTCTTTGATAACATCTTGAATTTTGCTGTTATGGAACAGTTTGCGCATTAAGATAAGTTTTCTTTGTGATTCATAGTCATATTCGCCGTCATCATCATCATCAACGGCAATATCATCATCGTTGGAAGAGTTTGGAGTTATATTTTCCGGTTCTTCTTTATCTTCACATTCTGCTGATACTTCTTCCGAGATTTTTTCTTCTTCGGTTCCGGTATCTTCGGCCATTGTTTTAACGCGTCTGCGACGACCTCTGGTCGGTTTCTTTTCTTCTTCAGTTTGGGCTTCAGTTTCAACAGTTACGGAAATTTCAGTTTCAACAGCCGTTTCGGCAGTTGTTTCATTTTCTGCAATAATTGTGTTTTCGGTATTTTCAACAATATCTGTTTTTTCAGCTTCTTTTACGGCACGAGGTTTGCGACCGCGTCTGCGACGAGGTTTTTCTTCTGTCGTAATGGCTTCAGAACTTGCTTCGGCAGGAGTTTCTGTAATTTCGGCAGTAGCTTCTGTTGTTTCAACAGTTGTTTCAATATTTTCTGCAACCGGAGCATTTTCTTCTGTAATATTACTTTCTTCTGCCGGTTCGTTTTCGGTGTTTTGTTCATCAGCCAAACGAGCAGCTTCAATTTCGGCAGCAAGACGAGCTTCTTCTTCCAATCTTTGAGCTCTTTTAAGTGCTTTTTCTTCTCTTATACGAGCTCTCTCTGCTTCACGTTCTCTTATAAATTGTTTTTTGTTTTCGATAATGGTATCAACTTCTTTTTCGTATTCGGCTAATACTTCATCAGAAACATGATAATAATCGGGGTGAATTTCTCCGAAAGCCAAAAAACCGTGACGATTACCGCCATAATCTACAAATGCGGCTTGCAGTGACGGTTCTATTCTCATAACTTTTGCAAGATAAACATTTCCTTTGATTTGTTTGCGAAAACTTGATTCAAATTCTACGTCTTCGATTTTATTTCCGTTTACGACAACAACTCTTGTTTCTTCCGGTTGGGTGTCGTCAATTAACATTCTTTTTGTCATATATAAATAACTCCATATTTCTGCATACGGCAGAAAACATTACAACATATCGGGAGATTTTTATTAAGAATGAGGAAACCCCTCTGTTTTTTAGCATATAAACATACACCAAAAGTTGGAGTGTATGTTGTTTGAAATATAAAAAAACTCTCTTTTTCTGAACAAGTTTGTTTATTACTTATTTAATTTGTCTGTTCAAAAAATAAAAAATCTTCCGGTTAAACCTTTTTTTATCAAATTTATGCACGAGTTTCGCTTTGAAAAACGGCGGAGATCGGCATATTGCGTCTTATTTTTCCTCATTTGTGATAATGCGCAACTGCAAACCAAATAAAATTTGACAGTGCCAAGATATATCAAGCCGCTAATAATTACAATATATTTTTTTTATTTTTCATATATTGTTTTTAACAGATTGGTAATAAGTCATAATTATAATACGGCAAAACGTGTATTGTCGGATGATTATGAGAAAAATTGTTTCAATATTGAGAGTGTTGAGCATTTGGTTGGTGCTTTTGTGTTGCTATTCTCCCGAAGCCTTTTCGGGGGAAATTACAGGTTTGCGCATAGGACACGGCAGTGATACGGTCAGAGTTGTATTTGATTCTTCAACAGAATTTGATTATAATGTCTTTTTGTTGAGCGGTCCTAAAAGATTGGTAATTGATACGGATAATATCGTCGTTCCTAAATCGTTGGAAAAGGTTCGCGACAGTAATAATATCGTCGGACATGTTCGTGTCGGTAAACTTGATGGGGCAAAAAATCGAATAGTTTTTGATTTGCTTAAGCCTGTAATTATAAAAAAAGCTTTTATGTTGGCTCCGCAATCAACTTTCAAATGGCGCTTAGCTATTGATATTAAAGTTTCAAATGATAATGAATTTAATTCAAAAGTAGGGCATAAATTCGCTTTTTCCAATGGTAAAAATATAACAACCTCATCAAATTCTGCATCTTCACCCAAAGTGGTCAATAAAAAGGAAGAAAAAAAGATTATTGTTATAGATGCAGGTCACGGAGGACATGACCCCGGGGCTATCGGCTATTCCGGTGTGTATGAAAAAAATATAACATTGGCAACAGCTAAAGAGCTTAAACGACAGTTAGATGCTTTGAAAAAGTATAAGGTTTATTTAACTCGCAGTACCGATGTGTTTATTCCTTTACGTCAAAGGGTTAAAATTGCTCGTAAACATAATGCTGATTTGTTTATATCTATCCATGCCGATAGTGCAAAAAATCGAAAAGCTACGGGATTATCTATTTATACTTTGTCGGAAAAGGCTTCGGATAAAGAAGCCGAAGCTTTGGCGGAGAGAGAAAATCAGGCTGACATCATATTGGGGCTTGATATGGGGGATCAGTCAAAAGAAGTGAGTGAGGTTTTAATCAGTCTTGCTCAAGGTGAAACTCGTAATCGTTCGTCAGAATTTGCGGCAGCGGTTGTGCGTGAAATGAAAAAATCGGTAAAAACCATCAGTGATACTCATCGTTTTGCCGGATTTGCGGTATTAAAGGCTCCCGATGTTCCTTCCGTTTTATTGGAAATGGGCTATTTATCAAACAAAAATGAAGAACGTTTGTTAAAACAGCCTAATTACAGAAAAAAACTTGCAACTTCAACGGTTAAAGCGATTAATCGCTATTTTGAAGATATGAAACATAAATCTTTGTTCTAAAACTAAATAAAATTGTTGTCGTTTATCATAAAAACTGTTATTGATTAACAAAAATAAATATAACGGATAGTTGAATATGTTTAAAACTTTATCTTCGCTGCTTAGTACATGTTTCTTTTTTGCGGTTGTGGGGCTTATTGTGCTTATGCTTTTGTATGCTCGAATCAGTCGTGATTTGCCCGATTATCATCAGCTTGAAAAATATGAACCGCCGGTTACTACCCGTTTGTTTGCCGGGGACGGACAATTATTGATGGAATATGCTACGGAACGTCGCTTGTTTATGCCGATAGATACAATTCCTGATTTGGTGAAAAATGCGTTTATTGCAGCGGAAGATAAAAAGTTTTATTCACATTCGGGTATAGATTATGTCGGAATTATCAGAGCAGTGTTAGGTAACTTAAAAAATTTAGGAACAGGTCGTCGTCCGGCAGGTGCATCTACCATCACACAACAAGTTGCTAAAAACTTTTTGCTGTCTTCCGAAGTATCGTATGTTCGTAAAATTAAAGAAGCTATCATTTCTAAACGTATAGAAAGTGCTTTTAGCAAAGATCATATTTTAGAGCTTTATTTAAATGAAATTTATTTGGGTAATCGTTCTTACGGAGTAGCCGCTGCTGCTTTGAACTATTTCGGGAAACCGCTTGATAAACTCTCGATAGAGGAAATTGCTTATTTGGCTGCTTTACCGAAAGGGCCTAATAATTATAATCCGAAAACAAAATATGATGCTGCTGTAGGTCGCAGAAACTGGGTTATCGGCAGAATGCTTGAAGACGGATATATCGAAGCCGTTGATGCCGAAGATGCGAAGGCTAAACCTTTAACGGTTGTAGAAAGAAAAGGGCGCTATTTGCCGAATAGCGAATATTTCAGTGAAGAAGTACGTCGCGAAATTCAAAATCGTTTCGGGGCAGATTATTTGAACGAAGGCGGATTGATTGTCCGTACAACAATCAATCCTCATTTGCAAAATATTGCAA
Source organism: Alphaproteobacteria bacterium (assembly GCA_017546885.1). Classification (GTDB taxonomy): domain Bacteria; phylum Pseudomonadota; class Alphaproteobacteria; order RF32; family CAG-239; genus JAFUYI01. Next base: position 7,046 of record JAFYRQ010000068.1, on the reverse strand, counting down.
CCAGAATATTTAGAGAAGAAATTCAAAATTATGATCGTCGCCATGGTTGGAGAGGGCCTTTAGCGAATATTCCTCTTGATGATAAAAAAGCATTTGAGGAAATAAAGGCTCCTAAAGGTGTTGATGAAAATTGGGAAGTTGCGATAGTTAAAAAGGTAACATCTTCTCAAGCAGAAATAGAAACTAAAGACGGAAAAAAAGGTGTCATTCCTTTAAGTGTATTGTCGTGGGCAAGAAAAAATTTACCTGACCAATATGTCGGTGATGCGCCTAAAACCGTAACCGAAGTTCTGAAAAAAGGCGATGTTATTTTGGCAGAAGCAGTAGCTAAGGATAAAATAGCTCAACAAAAGCTTCCGGCAAATACATATAATTTGAGACAAGAACCTAATGTTGACGGCGGATTGGTTGCTATTGATCCTCATACCGGAAAAGTTTTGGCAGTGGTAGGCGGATATTCTTTTGAACGTTCACAGTATAATCGTGTAACGCAAGCAAAACGTCAAACCGGTTCTGCATTTAAGCCTTTTGTATATTTAGCGGCTCTTGAAGAGGGATATTCTCCGACCGATTTGATTTTAGATGCTCCGTTTGTGCTTGATCAAGGTCCTGGATTGCCTAAGTGGAAGCCGGTGAACTATTCTAAAAAGTTTTACGGATTGATGACTTTGCGTGAAGGTGTTGAAAAATCACGAAATTTGATGACTGTCCGCTTGGCTCAAGATATCGGAATGGATAAGGTTTCTGATTTTGCGGCAAAAATGGGAATAAATAAAAATCTTCCGAAGTTGTTGTCTATGTCATTGGGAGCAGGAGAAACACATCTTCTTGATTTAACTTCGGCTTATGCCATTATCGTCAACGGCGGAAAGAAAGTTACACCATATTTCATTGAGCAGATTCAAAACAGATATGGGCAAACAATACTCAAGCATGATACGCGAAATTGTGTTGATTGTAATTATGATGTATGGAATTCTCCGACAATACCTAATTTGCCGGATACGAGAGAACAGTTGGTTGATAGCTTATCCGCATATCAAATGACTTCTATTTTGGAGGGAGTTGCAGTTCGCGGTACCGGTGCGAAGTTGCGTAATATAAAACATCATTTGGCAGGAAAAACAGGTACCACTAACGATAACAAAGAAGGGTGGTTTATCGGTTTTTCTCCTGACTTGGTTGTAGGTACTTATGTCGGCTTTGACGAACCTCGTTCTTTAGGTCGATATGAAACCGGAGCAAGTGTTGCTTTGCCGATATTCTCACGTTTTATGGAAGAAGCATTAAAAGGACAGCCTGATACGGCATTTCGTATTCCTGCCGGTATAAAGCTTGTTCGTATTAACTATGAGACAGGAAAGCCGGCACAACCGAGCGATAAGGTTGTGATTACCGAAGCTCTTAAACCGGAGTTCGATTTTTCTAAAGCATCTCAACGTGTTATCGGCGGTAATGATGAAGATGAAGAAAATAAAGAACCGGCAGATGAAGGAAGTTACAAAACCTTCGGTAATACGACGGAAGAAGACAGTTTTCAACTTGGTACACAATATTAATTGCATATAAGGAATAATAAGGTGCAAGCAGAAATATACAATTTAAATGAAGAAATCAAGCAATCGGTTGCATTGCTGAGGAGGTCTCTTTGACTATGATAATGCGATTATCCGTTTGGATGAATTGCAAAATTTGACTTCTGATCCGGATTTGTGGAACGATGCACAAAAAGCTCAAAAACTTTTAAGCGAAAAAAATAAGCTTGAAGCCGATATTAACGTTATCGATGATTTGGAAAAAAATCGTCAGGATTTGGTAGAATTGTGTGAATTGGCCGAGCTTGAAGAAAATCAGGATATGATTGATGAAATTATTCTGCAAATGCAAGAGCTGAAGGCTAAAGGACGCAGAGGAGAGTTAGAGGCTTTATTAAGCGGTGAAGTTGATGCCAACAATGCCTTTTTAGAAGTTCACTCGGGAAGCGGCGGAACCGAAGCTCAAGATTGGGCTGAAATGCTTTTGCGTATGTATACACGTTGGGCAGAGGCTCACCAATATAAAGTAGAATATGTTGAAGAAGCAGAAGGTGATGTTGCCGGAATTAAGTCGGCTACGGTTAAAATTATCGGACATAATGCGTACGGTTGGTTAAAATCAGAGAGCGGAGTTCATCGTTTGGTTCGTATCTCCCCGTTTGACAGTAATGCAAGAAGGCACACCAGTTTTGCTTCGGTTGGTGTTTATCCTGATATTGATGATGAAATTAATATCGAAGTAAACGAGTCTGATTGCAGAATTGATACATATCGAGCTTCCGGAGCCGGCGGACAACACATCAATAAAACAGATTCCGCCGTTCGTATTACTCATATTCCGACCGGAATAGTTGTTCAATGCCAAAACCAACGTTCACAATTTCAAAACAGAGAAGCCGCTTGGAAAATGTTGCGAGCCAGATTATATGAAATTGAGTTGAAGAAAAGGGAAGATGCTGCGCAAGGTCAATGGGATAATCAAGGAGATAACGGTTGGGGGTATCAAATTCGCTCGTATGTTTTACAACCGTATAAAATGGTTAAAGACTTGCGTACCGAAGTTGAAACATCGGATACAAAATCGGTGTTAGACGGAGATATAGATTTGTTTTTAGAAGCAGCATTGGCGGATAAGGTTGCAAAATAGATGAAAAAAGTTTCAAGCAGGCACTATATCGGCCGTAAAATTTTTGATTACATCATCGTTGCGATTTTGTTGATGTTCATATTTTTTATGTGGCAACTATATCGTGGTCCGATATCTGTTCCCTTTTTGAAACCTTATATTATTGCAGCTCTCAATCCTGACAGTGAAGAAGCGGAAGTTTCGGTTGAAAGCGTAAATATCGAATTGGTCCGTTCGGTAAAACCGTTAAAAATCATAGCAAATAATGTTGTTTACAAAAGTACGGACAATGCTTTTCGCTTTTCCGCTCCCCGAACTTCAGTATCGTTTAGTATTGCGGCGTTACTGCAAGGTGTGATTGCTCCGTCGTCGATTAATATGGAAAAACCGTCGGTTTATATTTTTACTACGTACGGTCTTAAAGAACAAGATGAAGCTTCTCGCATAACCGAGAAAAAGATAAATTATTATTTTACTCAATTTGAAGAATTTATGGAACGATTCAATTCTGAAGATAAAACTTATGCCGAAAGCTATATTAATAATATTTCCATAACGGAAGGAGAGGTTGAGTTTCATGAAGTTGATTTAGGAAGAAAATGGATATTAAAAGAATTAAACTATAATTTTGAACGTGGTTTAGGCGACATTTCTACCGATATCAGTTCTCTTTTGTATTTAGGAAAAACAGTTGTTCATGCCGGACTTGAAGCCGGTTACAGGGCTACGGACAATAAATTGGTATTAAAAGCATATTTTGATGATTTGATTCCTTCCGATGTCATAAATAATTATGTTGATGAAGAAACAAAGTCTAAAATGTATCAAATTAATCTTCCGGTCAGCGGTAATATTTCGACATTGATAGATTTTAATGAATTTGCAAAAAACAGAAAAAATTTGCGTAGTGCGATTGAACATGCAATAAAAGACATACATTTTCAGTTTGAAGGAAGCAAAGGAAGTATAGCTTTTTCATCTGATGAGGCTTCAAAATATGATATTTCATCTTTTGTTTTAGACGGTAATATTTCCGGCGGACTTAATAAGTTAGAGATTAAAGATGCCGATTTTAATTTGGGCGAACAAAAGGTAAAATTAGGTTTTATGGCAACAGGTCTTGAACCTTTATTGTTGCAATCATCAATGAAAGATTTGAAGCTAAAATTGACTGCGGATATTAAGGCTTTGGGCTTAAATGATTTATATATATATTGGCCGAGATATATTGCTCCGGCAGCTTGGGAGTGGTGTAAAGACAGTATCTTTGGCGGAAAGGCCGAAAATGCACATTTTGAATTTGATTTCGGCTATGATGAAAAAACAAAAAGTATCGGGTTTAAAAATATAAGCGGTGGTGCATATATTGAGGATTCTAATCTTCGCTATATTAATACCATGCCGATGGTTACGAATGTTTATGGTGAATTTAAGGTTATGCCCGGTGCCATAGAAATTGCTTTAGATAAGGCTAAATCTAACGGAGCATTGCTTGATACCGGAAATGTGCGAATATATGGTTTAGGCGAAGAGCATAATTATATAAGTATAAATTTAGTATCTAATTCTTCAATTACCGATGCGCTAAAATTAATTGACCATCCTCCGTTAGAATTTGCGTCACAACTCGGATTGAAACCGGACATATTAAAAGGAAATGCGGAAACAGATTTGCAACTTGATTTTGAGTTAAAGCGAAATTTGGGGTATAAAGACGTTTTTGTAAAAGTAAATTCAAAACTGTTTGATGTTGAAATTGCCGATGTTTATAACGGAAAATCGGTTAAGGCTAAAGAATTAAAATTATATGTAGATAATAACGGCTTGTTGGTGGACGGAGATGCCGTTTTTGATGATATTCCGCTGACAATATCTTGGAATGAACGTTTTAAGCCTGATAAGGATAATCTGAGCCAATATCGGGTAAAATTGCAATTAGACGAAGCAATAGCTAAAAAGTTTGGTATTTCCGTGAGCGTTTTGAGCAAACCTTATGTTGACGGGCATATTGATATAGATGCTTTGTCAATTCCTACAAAAGATGGGTATAAAATTGATATAAACGGGGATTTAAAACATTCGATATTAAATTACAGTTTTTTGGGCTTTGTAAAACCGCTTGATGAAAAAGGCGAATTAAAATCTACATTAATGTTCAAAAACGGTAAATTACAGTCTATTCCGCAATTTTCTTTAACCAAAAAAGATTTTTCGCTTGGAGGAAAGGTTAATTTTGATAAGAAAAATCGCTTAAAACAAATTGATATAAACGATGTAAAAGGTCCGAAAACCAATGCTCGAGCTCAAATAGATTTTTCTAATGATAAAGAAAATAAAATTACCATCAATATTTCGGGTAGCAGTTATGACTTATCTCCGTTTTTTGATACCAGAGATGAAGCAGAACAAAAAGAACCGTCTAAATCAGAGACTGATTTAAAAAGCACTCCGAATATGGACATTAATATTGCGGTTAACAGATTGTGGAGTAATCCGGATGTTGCTGTTACCAATTTTGCAGGAAACATAAAGCTTATAAACGGTATCGGTGTAAATGAAATTCATCTTATCGGTAACTATGATAACAATAAGAATATGACTTTGAAATTTGATTATGTTCCGAAGCCGAATAAGGAATATTATTTGACTATTGATAGTAATGCCGCCGGTAATACATTAAGATTTTTGCGTTTATACAAAGATATGCACGGAGGAAATTTGCATATAGAAGCAAAAATGGGAGCAGATAAAGAATTAATCGGTCATGCCAAAATACGAGATTTTAGTATTCACAACACTCCGGCTTTGGCAAAATTGTTAACGGTTGCTTCATTTAGCGGAATGGTGGATATGCTTCGTGGCGAAGGAATGAAGTTTTCGCATTTTGATGCTCCGTTTAAATATCAAAACAAAATACTATATGTAAACAAGGCAAAAGCTTACGGCAATGTTTTGGGAATTACTTTAACCGGTGCTTATAATATGAACAATGATGCGATAAGTATGGAAGGAATGTTTGCTCCGGCTTACGGATTAAATACGCTTATCGGCAGCATTCCGTTAGTCGGAAATTTGTTGGCCGGAAAAGACGGTACGGTATTTGCTGCAAACTATTCTATTTCCGGAAGTTCATCTGAGGCTGAGGTAAGCTTTAATCCGTTATCGGCATTAAGTCCGAATTCGCTGAAAGAGGCTGTGGCATCTGTTTTTGGAGAAGAGGAAGAAGATGGGTTCTAAACGTCAATTACGAATAGGGATAGATTTTCATGGAGTGATTACCGAGGCTCCGGCTTTTTTTCGTGATTTGACGACATTGGCATTTGATAAAGATTATGAAATATATGTCATATCAGGCGGACCGTACTTGGTTGAGAAAAATTTTTTAGATGCGTGGCAAATAAAATATACGGCAATATTTTCGCTTTTAGAACATTTTGCCAGTCACGGAAAAGTAACATATTTTGAAAACGGTAACTTTAAGGTTCCGGACGAATTGTGGAATAAAGCGAAAGCTGAGTATTGTTTAGAACATAATATAGATATTCAAATTGATGATACTTTTGAATACGGCAAAAATTTTTCAACTCCGTTTTGCCTTTATAATTCAAAAACTTCAACTTGTGAGATAGGTTCAAAAGTCATTGATTTTAGTGAGTCAGCCGCTGAAACACTAAAAGAAATTGAAGATTTTATTTTAAATAAAAATTAACATTATCAATCTTGACAAAAATTGCACAAAACGATATAATGAAGATGTTTTATTACGGATATGTTCATTATTAGGTTAATTTTTTGGTTGTTGTTTTTTGAGTTCTGCTCAAATCGATGATGGGAAAATTTTGGCTGAAATTGAAGTAATTCAAGATGAAACAGTTGTCTGAAGTGATTTTATCACGTCTCCCTGACAGCTTACCAAGATTAACCCAAACGGAGACTTGGGCGCCATTAAAAATATGATATTATGGCAACAGAAAACAAAACAAACAACAAGAGAGTAAGAAACTTTTTTAGAGCTTGCGGTCGCGGGCTTGTAAGATGCTGGGATGGCATCGTGTGGTTAGGTAAGGGTATTATCATCGCTATCGCATTGATTGCGATGTTCCTTTTCATCTACAACCCGGTAGCATTTTTGCTCTGGGCGATTTTCGCTCCTAGAACAGCTGCAAAGATGATGTGGGACATGGGTATCGACGTCTTTAGCGAAGCCATGCAGGCTTTGTCCGGATGGATAGAGGTATTTTTGCCTTTCCGATGTCGTAAGTATTTCATGAAGCAGCGCGGAATTGATAACTATTCGGCCAAGCTTCAGGTGAAGTACTACAACGTAAGCAAGCGTCCAAAGGTCGAGGTTATCAAAGAAATGACCGATGATGCGGTGCAACTCC
>JAFYRQ010000067.1 GCA_017546885.1 Alphaproteobacteria bacterium | reverse complement strand
GATTTGCGTTCTTCACCGTATTGATAAATAATATCTGCCAATTCTTTTTCCGGTGTTGTGTTTACTATATCATAAGCACTGATTCCTTCACAAGACATTCTCATATCAAGGGCGGCATCTTTGGAATAAGAGAAACCTCTTTCTGCTTCATCCAACTGCATGGAAGAAACTCCGATATCAAAAACGATACCATCAATTTTTTCTTCTACCAAATCAGCAACACTGCCGAAACAACCGGCTCTGAAATCAAACCTATTGCCATAAATACTTTTCAGCTCTTCAGCTCTTTTGATGACATTAGGGTCTCTGTCAATAGATATAACTTTACAGTCGGCCGCTTTTAATATTGCTTCCGTATATCCGCCATTGCCGAAAGTTGCATCAACATATACCTTCCCGTCAGTCGGATTCAATGCTTGCAAAACTTCATTTAACATAACCGGTATATGTTTTGCCATTGACTACATTCCTCCTTTATTTGTAAGGGAGGGACGATTTTTGAAAATTTCTGCTCTAATGCGAGCTTCTTCTTTTTCCCAGTTTTCGGGGTTCCAAATCTGAAATTTGCGACCCTTTCCGACAAAAACGGCAGTATCAGTAATTTGGGCATGTTTTAAAAGTTTTTCTGTGAGCAAGATTCGTCCGGTACTGTCAAAACTGAAACGACGTGCATCTCCAAAAATGAGATTTGTCAAATCGTCTTGTGTTTGTGAAAAGAAATCAAGGGAAGTTTCCATGTCCGATGCAATTTTTTCCAATAATTCTTCGGCGCATCCTTCAATGCAAGGGGAAGTAAGGCTACGATAACAAACGATTTCTGTTGATAATTCTTTAACTATTGCTCGATAGTCTGAAGGGAGCGAAACACGACCTTTGGTGTCCACTTTGTTTATTATTGTATCCATAAAGAGAAAAGTTTTTCTCACTTTTTTACCCTTTTAAAATATTACCCTTCTTTGATGGTATATCATGGGATTTTTTGGGAATCAATGGGAAATTTTGTCATTTTTTAGTCTGTTCATGTTTTGTTCGTCTGTTGTTTTGTTTTTTATTCTTTGTAATCGTTGAAAAACAATGGTTAGGAAAACTTTGGGATATAATTAAAAAAAATAAAAAATATCTTGCTTTTACCGTCGAATATATTAATTTTATACACAGGCAGCCGGATAGCTGCATCGCAGAAGGTAAAATTTGTTGATGAGGAAAGTCCGGGCTTCATGGAAACAAAGCACCAGATAATGTCTGGCTGGAGTAATCCAAGGGAAAGTGCCACAGAAAGTTACCGCCAAACAAGTTTTGGTAAGGTTGAAAAGGCGAGGTAAGAGCTCACCGCGAAAACAGCAATGTTTTTGGCAAGGTAAACCCTGTTTGAAGCAAGACCAAATTAGGAGAGCCATTATGGTTAAGGATAGTTTCCAATCCGCTCCAGAGGTAGGTCGCGTTGAGCATTGCAGCAATGCAATGCCAAGATGAATAGCTATCATTTCAAGCTTTTCGCAAGAACGGCTGAAATACAGAACCCGGCTTATAGGCTGCCTGATTTTTTTATCTTTTGACAAACGGGGGTTTAATAATGTATCAAACTACATTTGCCATTTCAGCAGAAATTAAAGGTATAGGACTTCATTCCGGTCTTGAGTCTAAAATGACATTTTATCCGGCAGAACCGGATAGCGGAATAGTTTTTGTTCGTTCTGATTTACCGGATAAACCCAGAATACCCGCTTTATATTCAAACGTGGTTGATACTCGTAATTGCACTTGTTTGGGTGACAAGGATAAAAATGTTGTAAGTACGATAGAGCACTTAATGAGTGTGCTTTATATCATGGGGATTGATAATGCAGTTATTGAGGTTACAAATCCCGAATTGCCGATTATGGACGGTAGTGCCGAAGAAATATATAACATATTAAAAGAAGTTCCCCTAAGAGAACAACGTGTTAAAAAGAAATTTCTCAAAGTTTTAAAAACTGTCAGTTACAGTGATGATAAGGGAAACACGATATCTTTAGCACCTTCATCAAGCGGTTTACGTATAAATTTTGAAATAGAGTTTCCTTCTCCCATTGTGGGACATCAGGAGTTTCACGGAAAAATTGACGAAGACGGTTATGCTTCGGAAATAGCTCCTTGTCGTACTTTCTGTGAGAAAAGCCAGGTTGATTATTTGAAATCCATAGGTTTAATAAAAGGCGGAAGCCTTGATAATGCTCTGGTATTAGACGGTGACACCGTATTAAATCGAGGAGGAATGAAGCATTCTAACGAATGTGTAAATCACAAGGTTTTAGATGCGATAGGAGATATGTATACTTCCGGATACAGTATTATCGGAGAGTTAACTGCATCGAAAACTGGACATTTCCATAATAACGAAGTATTAAAAGTATTGTTTAGTGATAAATCAAATTATGAGTTGGTATAAAAATGTTGAAATTTAAATTGTTTTTATTAGCTTTTTTATCTGTTGCCGTCTTGAGCGGTTGTGCTTCAACTTCAAGCGAAGATGAACACTTATCTGTTGAGCAGCTTTATAATCGCGGACACGATTTGTTGGCAAAAACAAAATATAAAAAAGCCGCTGAAACATTTGAACAGGTTGAATTGGAATATCCCTATTCTCGTTGGGCTACCGAGTCAAAATTAATGAGTGCTTATGCTTATTATAAGAACGAAAATTATGATGAAGCAATTATGGCTATTGAACGTTTTATTCGTTTTCATCCCGGCAATGAAAATATTGCCTATGCGTATTATTTGAAAGCAATGAGTTATTTTGATCAAATTTCTGATGTAAACAGAGATCAGGGAGAAACAGCAAAAGCATTAGATGCAATGAACCAACTGGTAATGCGTTTCCCGATGACAAAATATGCAGAGGATGTAAAACAAAAAATTATTTTTGCTACTGACAATTTAGCCGGTCAAGAAATGGAAGTCGGACGTTATTATTTGAAAAAACATAATTATTTGTCTGCTCTTAACCGTTTTTCAAACGTGGTAACAAAATATCAGACTACAAATTATATTGAAGAAGCCCTATACAGACAGGTTGAAATTTATACAATTTTAGGATTAACACAAGAATCTGCAACGGCATATCAGGTATTGCAATATAATTATCCTAAAGGTAAGTGGACAAATAAGGCTTCTAAAATTATAAAAGGCTAAATCTATGCTTGAAAGCTTGTCTATCCGCAATGTTGTATTGATTGACAAACTTGATTTGGAGTTTGCAAACGGTTTGACAATACTGAGCGGAGAAACCGGAGCAGGAAAATCTATTCTTTTAGACTCTTTGGGGTTGGTTTTAGGGCAACGAGCTGATACTTCTTTAATCAGACAAGGGGAGGAAAAACTCTCGGTAACAGCAATATTTTCTTTGCCTCATAAAGATAGTAAATTGTATTCTCTAATGATTGATAACGATATTGATGTTGAAGAATCGATAGTTATTAAACGCAGTTTGACTACGGATGGAAAAAGCAAGATTTTTATTAATGACCAACCTGTTTCCTTAAAGTTATTAAAAGAAATAGGCAGTGAATTGGTAGAAGTTCACGGACAATTTGATAACCATGGTTTATTAAATCAGGCAAATCACCGATTTATATTGGACAATTACGGAAAATATGACGCATTACTTGATGATGTCAAAATAGCTTTTTCTTGTTATAAACAAGTTGTAAAAGAGCGAATAGATATAGAAAACAGACTTAAAAACAGCAGAACGGAAGAAGATAATCTTCGTCATTGGATTGATGAGTTGCAAAAGCTTAATCCTTATGTCGGAGAAGAAGAAGAATTAAATCAACGCCGAACAGAGATTATAAATTCTGAAAAATTGTTTGAAAGCCTTAATTATGCCTACGGAAGCATTACTCAAGGAGCAGATATAATCTCGGCGATAAGGCATGCCCAGTCAGCAATAGACAGAGCAAATGCTATTGTTGACGGCAAATATCAGGATATAGTAGATTCTTTAGAGCAAACTCTTATCAATGCCGAAGAAACAATTCGTCAGATAGAAGATGTCAGCTCATCACTTAACTATAATCAAAACGAGGCTGAAAGTATCGAACAACGATTATATGCCTTACGTGGAGCTGCACGTAAACATCAGGTTTCAATAGATGAGTTGCCGCAAAAACTTGAGGAGATGAGAAAACAGATTGAAACGATTGAATCCGGCGAAGAAGGATTGCTTGATATGATAAGAAAAGAAGAGCAATTACGCCGGTCGTATTTAGAAAAATCGAGAGAATTAAGTAAAAAACGACATGAAACGGCTATGCAACTGGATAAAAAAGTAATGAACGAGCTTGTTCCGCTAAAAATGGAAAAGGCAAAATTTATTACACAAATTGAAGAATTAGATGAAAACGATTGGAATATAAACGGAATTGATGATATTAAATTTACGGTATCTACCAACCCTAATTCTCCGCAAGGACCGTTAAACAAAATTGCTTCAGGTGGTGAATTAGCCAGATTTATGTTGGCCTTAAAAGTAAATTTAGTTAACAGCGACAACAATATGACAATGATTTTTGATGAAGTCGATTCGGGAGTAGGAGGCGCTACTGCTCAAGCTGTAGGCGAAAGATTATCTTGTTTGTCAAAAAATGTTCAAATTCTGTTGGTTACACACTCTCCACAAGTCGCCGCTTGCGGTAAAAATCATTTTAAAGTTGAAAAGAAAACTCAAAATAATATAACTACAACTAATGTATATCAACTGTCTCAAAAAGAGAAAGAAGAAGAAATTGCTCGCATGCTTGCCGGTGAACAAATAACCGATGAGGCAAGAGCTGCGGCAAAAGTTTTAATGAAGTCATGAAAAGAGGATAAAAAAATGAAAGTAAGAACTCGTTTTGCACCATCACCGACCGGATATATGCACATTGGAAATTTGCGTACGGCTTTGTATGAATATCTTATAGCAAAATCTTGCGATGGTGACTTTTTGCTTCGTATTGAAGATACCGATCAAAAGCGCTATGTCGAAGGTTCTACCGACATTATATATAACACTCTCAAGACCGTTGATATGAATTGGGATGAAGGTCCGGATATTGGCGGAAATTATGGCCCGTATGTTCAATCGGAACGTAAATCCATATATAAAGAATATGCCGAAAAATTAGTAGAACTCGGTGGAGCTCACTATTGTTTTTGCAGCGCAAGAGAAGAAGACGAAGAAGACGATGACGATAAGGTTCCGACAAAATTTAAGGATCCGTGCAAAAATATTTCTTTAGAAGAAGCAAAAGCAAGAGTTGCAGCCGGAGAACCTTATACAATCCGTCAAACAATCAATAAAAAAGGTGTTTCGCATTTTCATGATGAAGTATATGGCGATATTGAAATCGATTATGATGAATTAGATGAAGGTGTTTTGTTGAAAACAGATGGTTTACCTACATATAATTTTGCTAATGTGGTTGATGACCATTTGATGGAAATAAGCCATGTTGTCAGAGGAAATGAATATATTTCATCTACTCCTAAATATAACCTCATATATGAAACATTCGGTTGGACACCGCCGGTATATGTCCACGTTCCTCAAGTTATGAAAGATGCTCAACACAAGTTGAGTAAGAGAAACGGCGATGCTTCTTTCCAAGATTTGGTAGCTAAAGGATATTTGCCGGAAGCGATTTTGAACTATATTGCATTGCTCGGTTGGAATCCGGGAACCGATAAAGAGATTTTCTCTTTGGATGAGTTAAAACAATGTTTTACCGTTGAACGCCTCAACAAATCTCCGGCAATATTCGATATTGTAAAACTTACTTGGATGAACGGTTGCTATATAAGAGAATTGTCTGCGGAAAAATTTCATGAATTGGCGATGCCTTATTATGAAAAACATTTAACTCGTAAGTTGAATTTGGAACTGTTGAGCAGTGTTTTGCAACCTCGTATCGAAACATTAAAAGATATTGTTTCTCAAACTGATTTCTTTGAAAATATGCCGGAATACAGTTTGGAACTTTACATTAATAAGAAAATGAAGACAGATGAGGAAGTTGCTAAAAAAACACTGGCTTTATCTATTGAGGTATTAAAAACGGTTGATGACTGGAAAAATGAAGTATTGTTTGAACAGTTGAAAAATTTAGCCGTTGCCAATGAGCTTAAAAACGGACAAGTTTTGTATCCTTTGCGTATAGCTTTGAGCGGAAAAGAGACAACTTCCGGTGGAGCAACAGAAATTGCGGCAATTTTAGGAAAAGAAGAAACTCTTAATCGTATCGAAAAAGCTTTACAAAAATTGGGTTAGAAAAATGAAAGAAGTAGGAACCGGTATAATTGTTCGAAACGGTAAGGTGCTGATTGCTCAACGTCCGCAAGGAAAACCTTTGGCAGGGTTATGGGAATTTCCGGGCGGAAAGCTGGAAGCAGGCGAAACAATAGAACAATGCTTAAAAAGAGAACTGAAAGAAGAGTTAAGTATAGAGTCCGAAGTTGGGAATTTTATAATGGATACAGTCTATAATGGTCCAAATTGTGATTTTAAGCTTAGAGTTTTCTTTGTTCATATTCCGGAAAATGCGGAATTAGTCTTAAATGTTCATGACGATGCCAAGTGGGTAACACCTGCAGAAATGTCTGATTATGAATTTCCTCCGGCAGATGTCGCTATTGTAAAAAAAATACAAACCATGAATATATAAAATTGACAAAAAAACAAACAGAATGTATTATTGGGATAATTGAAAATTATTCACCTTTAATACTATTCTGTTATGTTTGTAAATGTGTTCATCGCTGTACTGTTTACAGTGTTTATGGTACTGATGATTGCTTGTTCCGTTTTACCGTTCTTGTTCAGAGATAAAAAATCAAATTCTTCTGATGAGAACTGTTTGAACGAAGTAATCAATGAAGAAGAGGTCGCCATGATACGCAAATGGTTTGCAGATATTGTGGACGGCCGAGCTTTATCAGAAAAAGACCGAAGCAAAATCCGAAAGAGCCTGGACAAACTTCGTCCCGGTAAAACTTATGGAACGGTTGCTTATTGGTTTGTCTTGTTGCTCGAACATTATCCTTCAACAAATTGGAGCGTAATATCATATCGAGCTCACAACTATCACGTTTCGCTTATGGAAATAAAATCAAAAGTGGGACTTTCTCTCAAAGTGAAAAACAACACGAAAGTTTGCTTAAAAATGTGTGATTGTTTTTTGTACTACATGCGTAAATGCAACTTGTTAACAGAAGGCTACTGTTAATTATCTCTCTTTCAAAAAGATTTTAAGACCCGAAAATTAATTTTTCGGGTTTTTTTAATGTTGACGATTGCCTGTATAGATAATACATTTACGATATGAAAAAAATAAAATTTGACATAGAGAATAATATCTTAGTTTTATCAATATCAGGCGATATATTGCTTTATGACGATAATGAGAATAAGCAAAAACTGTATGATATAGCCAACGATGATAAAATAACACAGATAGTTATTGACACAACACAGTTGCAACAGTGGGATTCTTCCTTGGTTGCGATAATTTTTGAATTGGCAAAAATCTCATTAAAAAGAAATATAAAATTAAAAAGAGTAAACTTTCCTGATGGTCTTAACAGATTGATAAATTTGGCTTTGTCGGTAGATAGAAAACCGGTGCAAATTGTCGAAAATAAAAAAACATTTCTTGAATATGTCGGCGATTGGGGAATAAGTGTTTATACCGGTTTTAACAAAGGAACAGATTTCTTAAAACAATCGTGGCAGGCACTAAAAAGGTTGCTTTCCGGTAAATCGGTCATGCGAGGAATAGATTTATCTTTTGCTTTGGAAGACTGCGGATACAAGGCAATCCCGATAGTAACATTAATCAGTTTTATGGTTGGCTTAATTCTGGCATTTGTCGGTGCGGTTCAGTTAAAAACTTTTGGTGCACAGATATATGTGGCAAGCTTGGTTACAATCGGTATGACCAGAATTATGGGGGCAATTATGACCGGTATAATAATGGCAGGACGTACCGGAGCATCTTATGCCGCAACAATCGGGACCATGCAGGTAAATGAGGAAGTCGATGCTCTCAAAACCATGGGAATAAATCCGGTTGATTTTTTGGTATTACCGAGAATGTTGGCTTTGACCGTAACAATGCCGATTCTTACCATGTGGGCAGATTTTATGGGAATGCTCGGTGGTGGTTTTGTCGGTGTAACCATGCTCGGTATTCCGATACAAAAATATTGGGATATGTCTGTTTCTGCAATCACTATGGATAATTTTTTGGTAGGTATATTTCACGGACTTGTATTTGGAATAGTAACGGCAATCTGCGGATGCTATTATGGTGTTCATTGCGGAAGAAATGCGGATAGTGTAGGTTTGGCAACAACTAAAGCGGTTGTTTCGTCAATTGTATGGATGATTGTTATGACCGGAATTATAACCGTTGCTTGTGAGGTAATAGGAATATGACAGAAACGCAAGCAAAAATAGAAGCAAAAGATTTAACCATCGGTTATGGTGATTTTGTTTTATTAAAAGATGCAAATTTTCAAATTAATAAACATGATATTTTTATCATAATGGGCGGTTCCGGTTGCGGAAAAAGCAGTATGTTAAGAGTATTGACCGGACTTGTTAAACCTTTAAGCGGAAAAGTTTTTGTTGATGGTGTGGATTTTACGTCGGCAACGGCAAAAACAAAAAACAAAATAATGCAAGGAAACGGAATTTTATATCAAAGCGGAGCATTGTTCAGCTCAATGACTTTGGCTGAAAATATTGCATTACCGATGCAATTATATACGGAATATTCATCTGCTCAAATAAAAGAACTGTCCTCATTAAAACTTGCATTGGTAGGGTTGGCCGGTTTTGAAGATTATTATCCGTCTGAGATAAGCGGTGGTATGAAAAAAAGAGCAGGGTTGGCCAGAGCTTTGGCACTTGATCCGGAAATAGTATATTTTGACGAGCCGTCCGCCGGTCTTGATCCGGTAAGTTCTAAACTTTTAGATGATTTAATTATTGACATAAACCAAACACTAGGAACAACAATAGTTATTGTAACTCACGAATTAAGCTCTATATTTGCGGTAGGTAATAATTCTATTTTTCTTGACGGAGAAACAAAATCTATCTTAGCACGAGGAAATCCTAACGAGTTGTTAAAAAATCCGCCTAATGAAAAAGTATTGCAATTCTTAACCCGAGGAGAGGGAAAAAATGCGTAAAAAACCTAATAATAAAATGATAGGATTATTTATAATATGCGGAATAGCACTGTTTTTTGCTATTATGGGAACATTTATTTCCGATAAAATATTACAAGGTTCCAATCGTATGGTAGTAATGTATTTTTCAGAATCAATAAAAGGGCTTGATGTCGGCTCTCCTGTCGTTTTCAAAGGTGTTTCTATCGGAAAAGTAACCAAAATAGATATTGTTGCCGATTTGGACAAGTTAGACTTCAGTATTCCGGTGTATGTAACTTTTAGAGAGAACAAATTAAGTTCGCATCAACCGCGTGAAGGAACACGACAAATATTAAAAGAATTGGTTGAAAACGGTTTGCGAGCTCGTTTGGCCACACAAAATTATTTGACCGGACAATTAATGATAGAACTTGAATTTGTAAAAGGTTCTGAAGCGGTTTATCGTGCGAGACCGGGAAGCAAAATTCCTGAGATACCGACGGTTCTTTCTCAGTTAGCCGAATTATCTCGCGGTATTCAAGAACTTCCTCTGCGTGAAACATTTAAGAAAATCGGTAAATTTTTTGATAGTTTAAATGATGAAATTATTCCGCAGATGAATGGTTTGATGAAAGAATTTTCTACGATACCTGCCGGAGCCAAGGGTGTTCCGCAAACTATCAATAACTTTAATAAAGCTATGCAAAATATATCAAATGCAGCAAAATCATTAGGTAATTTTGCTGATTATATCGAAAGACATCCCGAAGCATTATTGCGCGGAAAAGGAGGATATTAGATGAAAAAATATGTAGTTATGTTTACCTTATTGTTGAGTGCTTGTGCAATGAGCCCTAATTCGCACTTTTATCAGTTGCAAGCACAAAAAAACGATATACCTATAAGCAATCGTATAATGAGCGTCGGTATAGAGGAAGTTGATGTTCCGCAATATATCGACAGACCGCAAATTGTTTTGATTAAGAAAAATAGTAGTGAATTAAGTGTTTCGGAATTTCATCGTTGGGCTGAACCGCTCACATCTTCAATCACTCGTATCTTAGCCGATGATTTATCGTCGTTTATGCCTAAATCGGTTGTGAAACCGCAAAGCTATACAATGGAACAATTTAATTTTACGATTAATGTCGAAATAAATAAGTTTGACGCAGAGCTCAACGGAAACGTAAATTTTGATGCTTGGTGGACTGTTTATCGTAACGGCAAAAATATTGCCCGAGGACGAAGCTCTTTAGAAGCTCCTGCCGGAGATTCTTATGACAGTATTGTTAATGCTCAAAGCAAATTGATAAATGAAATGGCAAAACAAATCGCTCAAAAACTTTCTAAACTATAGAGGATATAATGCAAAACTTGACTGAAATACTTGCTCATTACGGAGTTAAAGGCGAAGTTACCGGAATTAATATTGGTCCGATGGTGAAACAAATAGAATTTTTACCTGAACCGGGAACTAAAATAAAAACTATAACCGCATCGCTTGAAGATATAGCTCGTGAAATGGGAGAAACATCTTTACGTGTCGAACCTATTTACGGAACTTCAAAATTAGGATTTGAAATTCCTGCCGACGAAATGCAAACAGTCAGTTTTCCGAATATTATTGAAAGCGAAGAATTTAAAAACGTAAAAGGAAAATTGCCGATTTGTTTAGGTGTTGATATAGCCGGAAAGCCTGTTTATGCCGATTTAGCAAAAATGCCGCATTTACTTATTGCCGGCACAACGGGTTCGGGAAAATCAGTTGGCTTAAATACGTTTATGCTCTCATTGATTGCAAATAAAAAACCGAATGATTTAAAGTTTGTTTTGATTGACCCTAAACGTATAGAATTTTCTATTTATAACAACCAGCGTTACCTTCTTGCTCCGGTTGTAACCGATAATGCACTGGCTTCGGCAACATTGCGTTATTTGGTTGATGAAATGGAAAAACGGTATGCCATGTTTGAGAAAGAGTTGGTAAGAAATATCGACGAATATCACGAACGTTGCGGAGCTTTGCCGTATATCGTTTGTGTTATTGATGAGTTTGCCGATTTGATGGCAGCAGATAAAAGGGTTGAAGATTCCGTACAAAGATTAGCTCAAAAAGCCAGAGCGGCAGGAATACATTTAATGCTCGCAACCCAACGTCCGTCCGTTGACGTTGTTACCGGTGTCTTAAAAGCTAACTTTCCAACACGTTTATCATACAAAGTTGCCTCTCAAGCCGATTCAAGAACTATATTGGATATGGCCGGAGCCGAAGATTTGTTAGGTAGGGGAGATGCTTTGTTTTTACCTCAAAACGGCGAATTGAAAAGAATACACGGAGCCTATGTGACAGATGCGGAAATTGCTAAAATTTTAGAGCCGTATAAGTGTGAGATAAAACCGTTACCGATAAAAACAGAAGAGGAAAATGATAAGGAAAAGAAAACCGTAAAAGAGAAAAAGAAAGAAGGCTTTTTCCGCAGATGTTTAAACTGGTGGAGTTCTTTGCGTGTTAGAGAACGCAAGGTAATTATAAACGGCTTCAAATATTGTATAACCATACTTCTCGGAACTCAAAAAAGACGGTAGAAAACATATCTTGACATTATGGACAAAAAATGTTAAATATATAATACTCAAAGAATTATTCTAAACACTTATAAAAAACCAATTACTATGAAAGGAATTTTCAAAATTCTGGTTTGTTTGGCACTAGGTGCTATGACAACCTCTTGCTTCTTCACTGATGAGGAGCTACTTGCTGTTTCTCCTGATACCGCAATGCTCTGTGAACCCGCAAGTGAAACGCATTACACAGTTTACTGTACCGGAACTAAAGGTAGCAGACTCTCGACATTGGCACCTTACATCTACGAGGATGAAAGCAAAGAAGAGAGCAATGTAGTGGACGCTTATTGCGTAGGTGATTACCTCTACATGTATGAGAATCAGCATGATGCTAAGTTCTATACTAAGGATGGTATCAACTTCCTTGAGGAGACCTACAAAGTGTCTTTGTTCTTCGATACCTACATCGTGCGATACAATTTCGTAGTTGTGCTTCCTGAGGTTTGCTCTCCTGAGTGTAAACACTACTCACCATCTTTCGAATTCATCGATTGTGTAACGAAAGAGCTGGGAGACGAGGAGATGGATGGTAAGCTGTACTTCTGCACCGAGGCAACAGTCACACTTAGAGTCCATCAGGGCGAAGAGGTGTTCGATTTCGTTAAGACGGTAAAGCTCCGTCAGGAGTATGTTGACGTCACTATCAATATCGGAATTAATCCCGGTTTTGAGGGCGAAAACAATACCGAAATCTAAACACTGCTAAGTGTCTAATCCCTAAAATTACACCGCTATCAGCGGTGTTTTTTTTTGTTTAATTTCTCAAATATATGCGGATAACAGTTAGTTTGTATTGAAG
>JAFYRQ010000066.1 GCA_017546885.1 Alphaproteobacteria bacterium | reverse complement strand
TTAAAAAGTTTGTTCTCTGGTCTTGCTTAATACAAGTTGAGGAAAATCTTCTTTAATTTTATTCAAGTGCCAAGCATTACGAGCCAAGAAAACATCTTGTCCGTTGTTGTCTGCTGCTAAATTCATTTGGTTAGTATCGCAGAACTTTTTCCACATAGCTTTGTCTTCACAAGAAACCCAGCGAGCGGTATAATATTGTGTCGGCTCAAACATAACCGGCAATCCGAATTCGTTTTTGATACGATCTGCCATAACTTCAAATTGTAACACACCGACAACACCGACAATCCATTCCGAACCGATAATCGGTTTAAATACGCTTGCACCGCCTTCTTCCGCAATTTGTTTTAAAGCATCTCCCAAGTGTTTAGATTTCAGCGGGTCAAGAGAACGTACCGATTTTAGCAATTCGGAAGCAAAACTCGGAATACCGGTAAAATGAAGTTTTTCTCCTTCGGTCAAACTGTCGCCGATACGTAACTGTCCGTGATTGGGAATACCGATAATATCGCCCGGAAAAGCATCTTCCGCCAATTCTCTTTCTTGAGCTAAAAACATAACCGGAGTTGGAACTTTTATTGGTTTTCCGTCCCTAACCTGATGCAAAGTCATTCCCCTTTTGAAGTGCCCCGAGCAAATACGCATAAATGCAATACGGTCACGATGTTTCGGGTCCATGTTGGCTTGAATTTTGAAAATAAAACCGCTGACTTTTGCATCTGTAGGTTGCACCATTCTTTCAACAGAAGGGCGAGGAAGCGGTTGCGGAGCCAGTTCATGCAATCCTTCCAAAACTTCTTTAACACCAAAATTATTGATTGCCGAACCGAAAAATACCGGAGTTAACGCACCGTCCAAATATGCTTGTTTATCAAAAGCCGGGCATAGTTCTCTGACCATCTCTACATCTTCACGCAACTTTTCTACTGCGTGAGCAGGGAGTAATTTATCCAATTTTTCATCATCTAAACCTTGGCAAGTTTCAATGGTGGCATTGATTTGAGACTTATCACCGGTTTTGTTCATTAAAATCAGTTGGTCATTAATCAAGTCATAGCAACCTAAAAAATCTTTTCCCATACCGATAGGCCAACTTGCCGGAGTAACGTCCAAAGCTAATGTTTTTTCTATATCATCCAAAAGCTCAAACGGATCTCGTCCTTCACGGTCAAGTTTGTTTATAAATGTAATAATCGGCACGTTACGCAAACGACAAACTTCAAATAATTTTTTGGTTTGAGTTTCAATACCCTTAGCTGAGTCAATAACCATTACAGCAGAATCCACCGCCGTCAACACACGATATGTGTCTTCAGAAAAGTCTTCGTGTCCCGGAGTATCGAGCAAATTAAAGGTTATATCTTTGTATTCAAAATTCATAACCGAGGAAGCAACGGAAATACCGCGTTCTTGTTCAACTTTCATCCAGTCGGAACGAGCATGTCTGTTTTCGCCTCGAGCTTTAACGGCACCGGCTTGTTGAATTGCACCTCCGAATAACAAAAGTTTTTCGGTTAAAGTTGTTTTACCCGCGTCAGGGTGTGAAATAATCGCAAAAGTTTTGCGAGGATTTACTTTGTTTGTCATATTTTTCAACTCATTAAATTAACATTTTAGGCGGATAAAAACATATTTATTGTCAATTTGCAAGAAAAAGCTTAAAATTTAATCCACTTTTTTGATTTTTGTTCTTGATTTATAAAAAAAAATATATACTATCAGCTAAAGTTCAGTGCGGGCGTGGTGGAATTGGTAGACACGCCAGACTTAGGATCTGGTGGCGAAAGCCGTGGGGGTTCAAGTCCCTTCGCCCGCACCATTCTTATATGTTTCAACAAGGAAGAGATAAACAGATGAAAGTAAAAGAATTAAAAGCTGAAGGCTTACAAAAAAAATATACAGTTACTATTGAAAATAAAGATTTTGAAGAAAAAGTAGAAAATAAACTCAACAATTTAGCAAAAACAATCAAATTACCCGGTTTCAGACCAGGTAAAGCTCCAAAAGAAATGTTGAAACAAAAATATCGTTCATCTGTATTGGGTGAAGCTCTTGACGAAGCAATCAATGAAGCTACAAATAATGTTATTAAAGAAAATAACTTGCGTTTGGCTATGCAACCTAATGTAAAAATTGAAAAATTTGAAGACGGTAAAGATATTAAATTTGATATTACTGCTGAATTGTTACCGGAAATCAAACTCGGTGATTTTTCAAAAATCAAAGTTGAAAAATTGATGGCAGAAGTTCCTGAAGAAGAAGTTAAGAAAGCAATGGACTACATTGTTCACTCTCGTCGTGAAACAGTTAAGGTTGAAGATGCAGAATATGCAGCTCAAAAAGGCGACAGTGTAGTGATTGATTTTGTCGGTTCTGTTGATGGCGTAGAATTTCCGGGCGGAAAAGGCAACGGTTATCCTTTAGAACTGGGCTCAGGCACATTTATTCCGGGCTTTGAAGATCAATTAATGGGTGTTAAAGCCGGTGACAAAGTTGATGTTAAAGTAAAATTCCCTGATAACTATCATGCTGAAAATTTGGCAGGTAAGGATGCTGTTTTTGCTGTTGAAGTAAAAGCTATTCGTCAACCTAAAGAAATCGAAATCAATGACGAATTTGCAAAATCTGTCGGCGAAGAAAGTTTGGAAGCTTTGAAAGAAAATATCAAAAAACGTATTCTTTCCGATTATGAAAATGCTTCTAAAATGAAAGTTAAACGTCAACTTTTAGACAAGCTTGATGAAGCTTATGATTTTGAAGTTCCTGCCGGTTTGGTAGAAGCTGAGTTCAAAACTATTGAAGAACAATATCAACGTGCTAAAAAGTCTAATCAACTTGACGAACACGAAAAAAATACTCCGGAAAAAGATTTGATGGAAGAATACAAAAAGATTGCAACTCGTCGTGTAAAACTCGGTTTGTTGTTGTCTGAAGTTGGCGAAGAAGCTAAAGTAAAAATTACTCCGGAAGATATTAATGCTGCAATTATGAACGAAGCTAAAAAATATCCGGGACAAGAAAAAGCTGTTTTTGATTTCTATCTCAAAAATGCTCAAGCAGTTGAAGCTTTGAAAGCTCCGGTTATGGAAGAAAAACTTATCGAACATGTATTGAGCAAGGTAAGTATTTCCGAAAAAACAGTTTCTGTAGAAGAATTGTATAATTTTTCTGAAGAATAGTTTTCCTTTCATAAAAAGCAAAAGGGCTCCGAATTTATTTCGGGGCTTTTTTGTTTGAATTTTTTCTGATATATAATATTATCAAACAATGATAACGGGAGAAAAAGATATGATAAAAACTATTTTTTTGTTTGTGGTAATTGTTGCTTTATTGGTTTTGTTGGGAAGCGGTATTCATCTTTACCGTGTTGCACAAAAAAATGCCTATGAAATGGCAAAATTTGAAAATATAGAGATTAAAGCAGAGCCAAAAACCGGAAAAACGTTAGTTGTTTATTATTCTCTTACCGGTCATACAAAAGAGATTGCGGAAAAGATTGCCGAATATACCAAAGCAGATATTTTTGAAATTAAAACGGTAGAAAATTTTAAGGCAGATGTCTTTTTTTATGTAAATATTCGCAAGCAACTCAAGAGCGGAAAATATCCTGAGTTGGCAGGAAATATGCCTGATTTCGCAAAATATGATACAATTTTTGTCGGTGGTCCGGTTTGGTGGTATGCTCCGGCAACACCTTTATTGGCCTTTTTGAAAAAAGCTGATTTCAAAACAAAAAAAGTGGTGCCTTTTTCAACGCAAGGCAGTAATTATGGCAGCTTTTTTGTTGATTTTAAGCAAATGGTTTACAATGCAAAACTTCGCCCGTCGGAATCGTTTAATAATCTGCCGAAAAAATATGACAGGGCGGTTAATAACAAAATCATCAGTTGGATAAATTCTATCAACTAATCGAGTTTGCAGTACTTCATAATTTCTTCGCAAATTGCTTTTTTATCTTTTTCTTCCATTGCGTAAAGAGGAACGGAAAAAGATGTAAATTCGCTATTTTTGCACAGATTTTGCATGAAAGTCAGCGGATAAACAACACGAGGTTTCAAGTCAAAAATGATAGCTTCACGGCCTCCGCAAAATACTTTTGCTTTAATTTTGCGAGCTTGCACTACATCTATCCATAATAAAGGTACTGCGTGGTCAATTTGTATTCCTCTTTCATCTATGCGGGCAAGTCTTTGAGGAAAAAGCAAAATAAAGATTGTTGCTACAACAAAAAGGGTAGGAAATAGCATTAAAATTAACGACATTGTTACACTATTACAAGCGGTTAATGTTATTGCTAAAGAGATTGCAAAAATAATCAGACTGATTATAAAAATTTTTCTTAATTCTTTTCTGCTATAATAAAAATCCATCTTTTTGTCCTCCGTTTTTGTATTATATCATAAATAAAAATAAATCCAATATAATAAAAATATTGAAAAAAATATGATTTTGCATATAACTGAATGTAGGTTTAATTTGTAAAGAAAGATAAAAAAATGAAGTTAAAGAAAAGATATATAGTTCTTGCAGCCATAGTCGGTGCGATAGCCGGCGGAGTTTATTATGTTTCGCATAATTTGGAAAACATCGTAAAATCTGCAGTTAATAAATATGGTAGTCAGGTTACCGGTACCGAAGTTAAATTAGGCGGTTTTTATTTTGCTCCTTTTAAGGGAGAAGTTAAATTAAACGATTTAACCGTTGCCAATCCTAAAGGTTATGCAAAGCCGTATATTATCAGTTTGGGCGAAGTTTTTGTTAAGCTCAATGTAAAATCTTTGACCGAGCCTGTTATTGTGGTAGAAAAAGTCAGTGTCGTAAAACCTGAAGTAACTTATGAATTGAAAAATGTTACCAATAATAATGTTTCCGATTTGCTAGCTAATATTAATAAAAATACAGCTTCAGAAGATAAAGCTGAAACTCCTAAAGAAGTTAAAAAGGAAGAAAAGTCCGGAGAAGGCAAAAAGGTTGTTGTTGATTTGGTTAGTGTTAGCGACGGACAAGTTAATATAGCTGCTTCTATTGCCGGAAAAGGAACCGGAGCGGGTATTCCGTTACCGAATATCGAAATTAAAGATATAGGTAAAGAAAAAGATAAAAGCGGAAAGAGTTTGTCAGAAACTGTTGTTGTTATCTTGAAAAAGATTTTGAATACTTCTTATCAGGCGGTTGTAGAAAAAGGATTAGGCGGTTTGAAAGATGTTGCAAATGACGGTATTAAGGCTCTTAACGATAAAGCAGACAGCTTAAAAGATGAAGCAAAAGGCTTTTTGAAAAATATTTTTTAGTTGAGAATTATAAATAAAAAAACTCCTCGTTTTGATTAGCGAGGAGTTTTTTTGTTATCTTCCGATACCGGAGAAGCCCATAAATGCCAAAGATAGCAGGGCTGCCGTTATCAATACGATAGGGATACCTCTTACAGCTTTCGGCATACTTGCCGCAGAAGCGTTTAGGCGTTCACGAAGTCCGGCAAACAAGATAATTGCCAAAGTAAAGCCCATGGCGTTTGCTAAGCTGAAACATACTGAATAAATCAGGCTATATTCTTTTTGAATAGATAAGATTGCAATACCTAAAACAGCACAGTTAGTTGTGATGAGCGGTAAGAAAATACCCAATGCCTGATAAAGTGCCGGAGATGTTTTTTTGATGATAATTTCTACCATTTGTACAAGTGAGGCGATTACCAAAATAAACACTACGGTATTCATAAATTCCAATCCGTTGGGAACCAAAAGCTTGTAATATACCAAATATGTGGCAATACTTGAAATGGTCATAACAAACATAACGGCTAATCCCATTCCGGCTGCGGTAGATATTTTTTTAGAAACACCCAAAAACGGGCAAATTCCTAAAAATTGCGAAAGTACAATATTGTTTACCAAAATGGCAGAGATAAAAATCATAGTCAGACTCATTTGTTTGCTCCACTAATTTTGTTAAATACCATAATTAAACCGGCTAATGCCAAAAATGCTCCCGGAGGCATAATGAACAGCAAAATCGGATATCCGTCTTCTCCGACAAAATTCCAACCGAGGATAGAGCCGGCGCCTAAAATCTCTCTGACACCGCCTAACAAAGCTAAAGCGATGGTAAAACCGATACCCATACCTAAACCGTCTAAAAGCGATTGCCATATATTATTTTTAGAAGCAAAAGCTTCTGCGCGTCCTAAAATGATGCAGTTTACCACAATCAAAGGAATATAAATTCCGAGTTGAGCATGTAATGCCGGTAAATAAGCTTCCATCAGCAAATTGATAATGGTTACGAAAGAAGCAATGATAACGATATAACAAGGGATACGAACCATTGCCGGAATTACGTTTTTAACCAATGAAATAGCCATGTTAGACAATGCTAAAACAAACATTGTTGCTAATCCCATACCGATACCGTTTGCCATAGAGGTTGTAACACCTAATGTCGGACACATTCCGAGCATCATAACAAATACGGGGTTTTCTTTAAAAATACCTCTGGTTAAATTTTGCATACTTTTACTTGTCATTTCCGGCTCCTCCTGCAAATTTTTTATATGCCGTAACAGCCTTTTTAACAGCTTCTACAACGGCATTTGAGCTGATTGTTGCTCCGGTAAGAGCATCTATTTCGCCACCGTTTTTGCTCAATTCAAAATTGTCATCATGAGCATTAAGACCGACAAATTGTTCGCTGAATTTGTTTTCGGCAATTTTGGTTCCTAATCCCGGTGTTTCGTTTTGTTGGATAATTTTATATCCGCTGACTGTACCGTCCATTAAAATACCGATAATTAACTCAATTTTGCCGCCAAAACCGTTATTACTGTAAGACTTTATGGCAACAGAGGTTATTGTGCCGTTTTCTCTTGCCGGATAAAGTTCTAAATCTCCGCCGGAAAGAGTAGTTCTTTCTTCATAAGGTTTGTTGTCAAAATTACCGACCATTTCTTCAATGGCTTTAGAAATCTTCATCGTTTTTGAAGCTTCAATCGGTTCTTTGGTTTTTTGATATACATAGGCGATGGATGCTGCCGAACATATCGAAACGACAGTCATTGCCATAATCATATTA
>JAFYRQ010000065.1 GCA_017546885.1 Alphaproteobacteria bacterium | reverse complement strand
TCTTCTGTCACCAAAGCCCGGAGCTTTTACGGCACAAACTTTCAAACCGCCGCGAATACGGTTAACAACCAGAGTAGCCAAAGCTTCGCCTTCAATATCTTCGGCAATAATCAACAACGGACGAGCAGATTGAACGATAGCTTCCAAAACCGGAACCAAATGTTGTAAATTGCTCAATTTCTTGTCATAGAGCAAAATGAACGGATTATCATATTCGCAGTTCATTTTTTCCGGATTGGTTACAAAATACGGAGACAAATAACCTCTGTCAAATTGCATACCTTCAACAACTTCCAATTCTGTTTCCAAACCTTTAGCATCTTCAACGGTAATTACACCTTCGTTGCCGACTTTTTCCATTGCTTGAGCCAAATATTCGCCGATTGTTCTGTCGCCGTTTGCCGAAATTGTACCGACTTGTGCAATTTCTTCAGATGTCTTGATTGCAGTAGAACGAGATTTTACATCTTCTACAACTGCTTCAACAGCCATATCAATACCGCGTTTCAAATCCATAGGATTCATACCTGCAGCAACAGCCTTGCAACCTTCTTTAATGATTGCTTCTGCCAAAACAGTTGCTGTTGTTGTTCCGTCACCGGCTTTATCTGCTGTTTTTTGAGCAACTTCTTTAACCAACTGAGCGCCCATATTTTCAAATTTATCTGCCAATTCAATTTCTTTTGCAACAGAAACACCATCTTTTGTGATCTTCGGAGCACCGAAAGATTTATCCAAAATAACATTACGACCTTTAGGACCTAATGTAACTTTTACTGTTTTTGCAAGAATGCTGACTCCATTGAGCATTTTGCTACGAGCTTCGTTTCCGAATTTAATTTCTTTAACTGCCATTATTTTAAATCCTTATATTTTATTCAACAATACCCAACAATTCAGACTCTTTAATAATAAGTCTTTCTTCGCCGTTAATTTTAATTTCTGTTCCGCCCCATTTAGCAAACAAAACATGGTCACCGACTTTAACTGTCATCGGAATAACCTTTCCGTCTTCGGTACGAGCACCGGTTCCTACGGCTTCAACAATACCTTCTGAAGGTTTTTCTTTCGCTGTATCCGGAATAATAATTCCGCCGGCGGTTGTTTTTAATTCATCCAATCTTTTGACTAAAACTCTGTCATATAATGGTCTTACATTCATAGTCTGAAACTCCTTAAAATTTTTGTTATACTTTAGTTAGTGATTGTTTTTTGCATTGTCAAGTTCATTACAGCAAAAAATACCGGAAAATTCCGGTATTTTTGCATTTTTTCTTTTTATTATAATTTTGACTGTATCTTAAATTCCTTTTTCACCATAGATGTTATGACACTTAAGGCAAAACTTGTTACCAACAAGAAAGAAACCATAACAAAACTGAAAAAGAATATCCAAGAATGAGGATATATTCTCATTACCGGACGTGCTATCGTTGATGCCCAACCGTCAAGAGTGAAGGCCTGCAACAAGCTAAATATAGATGACCATAAATCACCGAATGCAGCAACTCGTTCTCCAAACAAAGCAACACCCATAACCCCGAACACATAAACAAATACACACAACACCACTGCCATTGCCACAAAATTAGGCAAAATAGAGAGCATGATATTTATGATACTTTTCATTTGTTTGAAACGATTTATATATCGGAGCAAACGGAATAATCTGAAAGCACGCAAAATAATCAAATAACTTGTTAACGGCATTGAAGAAATACCGACAACGATTAAATCAAAAATATTCCATCCCGATTTGAAAAATTTTGGCCCGTAAGCATACATTTTCAACAACATTTCAACAATGAAGATTGCCATACAAAGACGGTCTAACAAAAACATCGTCTTCATAAAATCAACATTACCAATCCCTATTGTGAGCAATCCTAAAGCAACCGCATCCATACAAATTACGAACATTATCAAATAGTCAAAGTTATTTGTTTCAATAACTTTTCTGGCTTTTGTACGTTCATCGGACATACTTATAATTCCCATTTCAGACCTCGCTACAAGTTAAAAAACAGACAATAAAACCAAAATCGCACCAACCGCTAAAGCCGGACCGAATGCCCCAGCTCTTTGACGTTTTATCAAAGAATAAATACCAAATATTACACAAGAAGCTAATATGGTATATATAAGCGGTTCTACCCCTAACCATGCGCCTATCGCCGTAAGTAATTTTATATCTCCGCCACCGAAAGCATCAACACTTCTCCACAACATTGCCAAGGTTGCAATAACCGGAATTACATATCCGGCCAAGGCCGCAATAGAACTTTCAACAGGAGAAATAAACGGATTGCTTATCGTTGCAAATACAAAACCGCAAATCAACAGAGGTACGGTTAAAATATCCGGCAATAAAAACATTTTTATATCAATTTCAGTAAGCAATAACAATGTCCAAACAAAGCCCAACCACCAACATATATTTGCATCTCCGAGTCTGTATAAAACCAGTCCGGACAACAATGCCGATACACAAGCATAAACAAGACTCCTTAATTTATAATCTCTAAGCAGTCTTTTATATTTATCATTTCTTTTTGAAGATTTTTTATTAGGTTTTATCAGTCGATAAATTGCATAAGCCGCGGTTGCGGGCATGAATTTTGCAAAACGACGTGACATATATGGTATCAAAGCACCAAAAACAAAACCGGTCAGAATATAAAACATTGTTATTCCTTAAAAGTTACACTCTTTTAATTTATATAACAATCGCTAATAAAAGCTTAAGATAATTTAAACCAGTTTACAAAATTCCGTAAAACTCTCTGCCGACAAATACGGATTACAAATTTTTTCTTCACCTAAAGAAACCGGAGCAACAGGAAGTCCTTGTGCCAATCTTTTTTTTGCTTTTTCGATATATCTTTCACCGGGAAGACCGTGCAAGTTATGAAAACCATACATTGTATATTCGTGTCCGGGATAAAAAACAACATCATCGGGTAACTTTTTAATTTTTTCCAAAGTGTTCCACATTTGCTCTGCGGTTCCTTCAAACAAACCGCCTATACACAAATTAAACAAAACATCGCCGGTAAACAAAATTTTATCTTTTGCAAAATACCACAAAATATGACCGATAGTATGACCATCGGCAGATATAATATGTGCTTCACTATCTCCTAATTTGAAAACATCTCCGTCTTTGAGCATAATATCCATACCTGCGATTCGAAATCTGTCAGCTTCAGCTCCGACTATTTCTGCTCCATATTTTTCTTTTATGATAAGATTTCCTTCAACATGGTCAAAATGATGATGTGTCGTAAAAATAAACTTTGGAGAAACGCCTTGTTTTTCACACTCGTTAATAACCGGCTCTGCCTCGGAAACATCTAAAACAGCAACCGTCTTAGTTGTTACATCTTCTAACAAATAGGCATAGTTATCCATTTTTCCGGCACGACACAAAATCGGGGTTACTTTTAACATTGTTTATTTCTCCAAACTGCTGATACTGTCTAATTGCGATTCGTCAATATTTACCAAATCATAGAAAGTCAAAATATAATTCAATAATCCGGCATAATTTTCCAAAGGAGAACCTGTTACCATATTATGCACGGTAACTCTTCCTTTCAAAACCTGATTATGAATTCGTAAAAATTTGCGAGATACTCTAAAATAGCTGAAATTAATATCTTTATTCAGCTTCAAAGCATAATCTTCTATCGCTGACAATAAATTCGGATAAACCTTTATTCTGTAACTGTCATCATCTTCTTTTGCCGGTTTAATCCCCTTATCTGTAAACCACTCTTTTTCCTTAAAAAGAGCATTTCCTTCTTTTACTTCTCTTGCGGTTCCCCAATTACTTTCCGCAACAGCAACGGCGATTAATAAAGATGCCGGAATAATATCGATTTTTTCAGTCAGTTCTTCCAAAATAATGTCATATCGTTCTTTTCCTTTCATCTTGGTAAAAACATCATACTTTACCGCTAAATCTTCTATTTCTTTTTTCTGTTGTTCCGACAAGCCCTCTTTTTTGGTATTTGCAGATTTTAAATCAAAAAGTTTTTTACGCTCTATCGTAATGTCTTCGTTAACTTTCATCACTAACGGTGTCATTATTTGAATAAAAAGCTTATTTCTTTCATCTTTTGACTTTATATCATTAAAATCAAACGGCATTGATTGTAACATTAATGGCGGAATTTTTTTAGATTCTTGCACAAATTCGGTATAATTATAATCTGCAAAAATCTTTTTTAAAACCGCAACATTAACATTATCAATATAAATCCCTTCAGGTTGAACCTCAAAGCGAAACTCACCGTTTGCTTTTGTATCAAAAGCAAATAGTAAAAACAACAATGCAAAAAATTTCAGTACTTTAATTTTCATATTTTTCTACAGCTTTTACTTCCGGAATATATGTTTTTAAAATCTTTTCCACACCGTCTTTCAGTGTTCTTTGCGCATAAGGACAGCCCACGCATTTACCTTGAAGCTCAACATACGCAATTCCGCCTTCAAATTTGCGCAAAGCTATATCACCTCCGTCACGCTGAATTGCCGGACGTATGCGCGCATTTAACAATCCGTTTATTTTTTCAATTATATCTTCTTCTTGTTCAGATTCGTCTTCTATTACAATTTGAGCTCCTGATGTCAGGAAATCCATAATTTCCGCCAAAACCAACGGCTTTATATCCCCCCAGGAAACATCCTCATTTTTGGTAACAGATACAGAATCCGGTGTTATTAAAACCGCATTAATTCCGCCTAAATCGAAAAGGCTCTCCGCTAACGGCGACTTACGAATAGATTTTATATCTATATATTTTGTGCTGTTCTTTATATTCAGTCCGTTTTCCGGATAAAAGTGCATAATATTTTCATCCGGTGAAGCCTGTGTTTCAATTCGCATTTTCAGATTCTCCGCTCAACTTAATATTTATTTTTGTTAATATATTTTCGGCCTTAATAATATAGTAGCCTAAATTCATTAAATGGTTTGGTTTCAAGCTGTCATCAATTTTGCCGTTAACCACAATTTCCGGCATCATTTCAGCCGCATTTTGTAAAGCTCGGGTAGCAACGGTCCAATCTTGATACAATTCTTCCGACATCAAAACCTGTTTATAATCTCTGCCCAATTTTTTCAAAACCAACATATATCCGTAAACTCGTCCTTGGTTAAGATAGAAGACATCATCAGCTTTAGTATCCGTCCAACGATTACTTCCTTCTCTGACCTCATCTTCAATATCGCTTACAGCTTTTGACAGTCCTTTTATAACCGCCTCATTTATTTTATATAAGCTCTCTTTACCTCGAACCCAAAAACATTTTTCTTCTTTTAATGCAATATTGAAATCTTTAAGTTTTTTTCTGGCTTTTTTATATTGAGCAGATGAAGACGGAGCCATTTTTAACTTATTATCCGGATGGAAAAGCCACACGTTAGCCGGATATTTCAATAAAGCCGCCGCCGATTTTATATTTTTTTCTTCCTTAGTATCATCAGCACATTGTACTTGCAAAGATAAGGCTTTAACAACCTTTGCCAAAGATTGGATTATACCGGTTTGAAAATTAGGCATATTATCCAAACTGTATGCAGGAAAGAAAAACGGCAAGTTTGCTGTCCACATATTTTCATTTACTTCTCGATTGATTAAGAAAGCCGCTAATTCTACTGTTTGGGACTGCTCCGCAGATAAAGAAGAAAAATCATAGTCTGCCGTTTTATCTATATTTTCACTTATTTTTCCGCCTAAAGGATAATAAGCCAAAATCAAAAAAGCAAAACCTCCGATAAAAGCTTTAGGCCACGAATTAAAAGCTTTTTTTATCATTTCCGTACCGGAGAGAAACATTTGTTTCATCTTTTTTATAAAATGTAACAACTTTTCTTTCAGCATAATTTTCTCCTTTTATTTAAAAAGCTTTTTAGCCATACAAAAGCATCCATGACACCTGTTATTTTTATCATAATCAAGAAAAGTAATAAAGCAAGCATTCCGATTATTGCCAATAAGATAAATTTAACAATTAACGAAAATTCCAGCCATTCGCCCATAAACAAACTTAAGCACCATGTTTCGATATACAAAAATGCCCCCATAATCAAAGAACACAAAAATATCTTTGCGATTCGTTTTTTAAGTTCATTTGAAAAACTCCAAAAACCTCTTTTTTTCAAACCCCGTATATATTGATATAAAGAAACAAATGCCGACAAAGTTGCAGCCGAAGCTATTCCCACATGCCCGAAAGGTTTCATCAAAAGCAACGCAAATACCAAATTTGCAATTAAGACCACCGCGCTGTATTTAACCGGTGTTTTTGTGTCACAACGGGCAAAAAAATTAGGGGTTAATGCTTTTACCATAACATATACCGGAAGACTTATCGCATAAACAACAACGGCCTTTGCGGTCATTTCTGTTTCAAAAACTCCGAATTTACCATGTTGAAATAAGACATTAACAATCGGCTCTGCCAAAACAATCAACGCAACGGCTGCAGGCATTGAAAGTATCGCACCATACTCTATTGCTTTGTCTTGAGTTTGTTTTGCTTCTTCAACTTCTTCCGCTTTTAGTTGTTTTGACAATATCGGCAAAAGAGCAACACCGATA
>JAFYRQ010000064.1 GCA_017546885.1 Alphaproteobacteria bacterium | reverse complement strand
GAAGAAATTGAAATGTCACAACTTGAATACCAAGAAAGATTCATTGAAGCTAATATTCAAAAAATTGGCAATATTCATCAAATGTTTAATCAAATAAAAATGTTGAAAAAACGTCAAAAAAAATTAGCGGTTGATATTCTGTTTTAGTTGCTTCGATAATCGTATCACTGATGATGTTCGCAATATCAGCACCTTGTTTAATAATCGGCATTCTAACGCCGTAAACAGATGTTCCGATATAGCGTGTCGGTTGGTTGGTCATAATTTTCTCCTTTAGTGCGTTATTACTTAAAAAAAGTAACATAGGAGAAGCATTTGTCAAATGTATTGCAAAGTTTTCCTTATGATTCACCACCATATTTTTTTATTCTTGTAAAATTATGCTTATGGTTATAGTATTAATAAAATTACTCATTGTAATGTGATTGTCAAAAAATCAGGCAAAAAACAAATAGTGATAAAATAGTTAAAAGGGTTTCTTACGAAACCCTTTTTTTAGTCGGTAGTTCTAATGATCAGAAGTACCTTGTCACAATGTCTTTGGCTGCAACCACGGCATCTTCTGCACCGTCAACCTTCAACATCGACTCTGAGAGCAGTGCGAGGAAGTTCCACTGGCCGGCGGTGTTGTTCTCATACTCAGCCAGACGGTTCTCGATAACTGCGTCATCCTTCCTGATGATCGACTGACCACCGCAACGGGGACACTTGCCGTCATCAACACTGTGCGTACACTTGCAATCCTGACAAACTCTGCGCTTTGAAACTCGCTCGAGAATCAGAGGAAGCGGGGTGTCTCTCTTGATAGAGATAACGCGGTAACCCTTACCATCAAGCAACTTTGCCAATGTCAAGCGCTGAGCTTCGGTGCGAGGATAGCCGTCGAGGAACTTGAGCACCTCAGGTCCGTCGAGACTCTTCTCAATCAGCTGACTTACAATCTCATCCGAAACCAAACCTCCTGAGCTGACAATCTGTGCAATCTCCTGACCAAGCGGTGTTTGAGCTGCAATCTCGGCACGAAGAAGGTCGCCGGTTGAAATGTGGCCGATGTCTTCCTTTCTTACGATGTTTCTGTTTTCGAGTTCATTCTCGATGCAATCAACAAGGAAACCTTTGCCGCTACCTGGAGCGCCAAAGATAATAACAATTGTTTTACGCATAAAAAAATTGATTTTTAAAGGTGAATAATATTGATAATTTGTATTTTACTGTTGTAGAGAGTATATCTTTTAGTCTTTTTTGTCAAGTTTTTTGATATATTTTTTATCAGATACACAAAAAAAAAGAGGCTCTTACGAACCTCTTTTTTAATTAGTGCTGATTTTCAAGTTCTTCCAACACCATTTTCTTTAATGTTACGTTATCCATTTTACCGGTTGCAAATATCGGAAGTTTTTCCATTTGCAAAATAATTCTCGGTAAATACAGCTCAGACATACCGTTTTGTTTGATATATGTATGCAAGGCTTCTTGAGTAACTTTAGGATTGTTGGTAACCAAAACGATTTGTTCACCCTTGCTTTCGTGCGGAGTGGCAACAACTCCGTACTGATATTCGTTATCAGTAGAATAAGCATTGCAAACCATTTCGTTTACGGCATTCAATGATACCATTTCACCACCGATTTTTGCGAATCGTTTAATACGGTCTTTAATAAACATAAATCCGATTTCATCAACATCTACAACGTCACCGGTATGATACCATCCGTCTTCCAACGGAACCAATACACCAGGATTATCCGGCATAATGTATCCCATCATAATATTCGGACCGCGAACTACCAACTCACCGCCTTTATCAATACCGGGAACCGGCTCAATTTTATATTCAATCGCCGGCAAAATCTTACCGATAGAACCGAAACGATTGAAAATACGGTTGTTTGCAGTAATAACCGGAGAGCATTCGGTTGAACCGTAAGCTTCTGTAACACGAACACCCAAACGTTCCATCCACATATTACGAGTATCAGGTTTTACAGCTTCCGCACCACCATACATGAAACGAATATTATGGAAGTCAAACGGGTGAGCAATACGACCGTAACCACGGAAGAAAGTATCTGTTCCGAACATAATTGTTGCACCGATTTCATACACAATTTCGGCAACAACACGATAGTGCAACGGAGAAGGATACAAGAAAAGTTTTGCACCTTCAAACAGCGGGAACAATGTGCTTACAACCAAACCGAAACTGTGGAACATCGGAAGAGCATTAAACACAACATCGGTTATATTAAGTGTTTCGATTGTAGATAATTGTTTTACGTTTGAAATAATGTTAGCATGGCTCAGTACAACGGCTTTAGGAGCACCTTCGGAACCGGATGTAAACAAAATTACGGCTTTACGGTTGCCACCTCTCTTGTGAGGAATACGCTTAATTTTGTAACGCAAATACGCATTGATTTTTTCCCACAAACCGATTTCTTTAGCCATCTTTTCGAGGTAAACAACTTTAACACCTTCTTTTTCCATAGCTTCAACAACATCTTCAAGCTTGCCCATTTTTATAAACATTAAAGATGTTACCACAATCTTAACCTCTGCAGTTTTGCACATAGAGAGCATATTTTTGGCACCGACAGAGAAGTTAAGCATTACGGGAATACGGCTATAAGCTGACAATCCAAAGAATGTACATACGGCAGCAATAGAGTTCGGCAACAACATACCGACATGTTCTTCCGGCTTTGTGCGACGTTTGAAATACTTACCGATAACAAAAGACTTGATGATAATATCACGATATGATTGCGGTTTACGATTGATATCCTCCACAAACTTCGGACGATGGAACAAGCCTTTTTTCGCATGGATTTTTGCAGCTTTCATCAACATTGCAAACAATGAAATATCATTATTGTAGTTCACTTCAAAGCTCATCTCACGCAAAATCATATAAACTTCGTTACTGATATGGTCACGTTGACGACGCAACTCATCTTTCAACTTAAACGGACGAGGTTTTCCGACAATAACTCTGATTTTCGGGTGCGGACGATGCGGTAATTTTCCTTTAGTTTTTGAAAAATAGCCATATTGCGGACCATCAATCCAAACAGGAATAAGCGGAGCCTTTGATTTATCGGCAACCAAGCCGGGTGCTTCGTAAATTTTCATCAAACCACCATTTTCGGTAATGCGACCTTCGGCAAAAATCACACACAAACGACCGCTGTCAACTTTTGCGATGAGTTCTTTGATGTCACCCGGCTCAATAGGATTGAAGGGAACAACATCTGCTTCACGCATAAGAAAACGAATAAATTTGTTTCTGTATAAATGTCCATTAAGTGCAAAAACCGGATTTCCGGGTAAAAATGCAAAAAGAATCACCGGATCCATATAGGATACGTGATTTGACACATAAACACCCTTTTTAGGGGTTTGCTTTTCATCAAAGTCGAAAGTAAATCTAACCTTGAAGATATAGAATATGGCTCTCAAGCAGAACCTTACAAAATTTCGCAAGACACTAATCTCCGTTGTTAAAATCTGTCCTCACTCTACTATCACGCAAGGCGTTTTGTAAAGAAAAAATTAACTTTCAACAGCATTTTTTATATTTTACTCGTCATAACATATTGTATTTACTTGCTTTTGATAAAATTTCTCAAGGGGATAAAAAATATTCTTGCATTTTTATATTTTTTTGTTAAAAGTTCGTCTGTAACATTTTTTAGTTTTTATGTTGCGATAGGTTATTTAAGGCTTAAAATATAATCAATAATAATTCAACTCTTGAGCCTCCTTTCGCAAAGGTGTTACTTATGTTCAACTAATTTTAAACTGTAATTTACAATGAAAAAAATTTTGACTTTGACTGCTCTCGGAGTAGTTCTTGCATGTTCAAATGCTAACGCATCTGGATTTTTCTTAAAAGAACAATCTGCTGCCGCACAAGGTAATGCTTATGCCGGTGCAACTGCCGGAGCAGAAGATATTTCTTACTCTTTCTTTAACCCGGCCGGTTTAACTCGTCACAAAGGTACACAAATCGAATTAGGCGGAACTTGGATTTCTCCAAACTCTTCTGCTCGCGATTCAAACAACTTTATGGGCGAACACAACGACTATATGGGTAATATTGTTCACCCTGCAGCTTCTCCGATGGCTTATTTTTCTCATCAAATTAATGAAAAATGGACTGCAGGTATTTCTATGAATACCCCTTATGGTATGATTACCAAATATGGTGATGACTGGTCCGGTCGTTTTCATGGTACATTATCAAAAATCATCAGCGCAACCTTTACTCCGATGGTAGCTTATAAGGCTAACGACAAATTGTCTTTCGGTGCAGGTTTGCAAATTCAATATATTGAAGCTAAGTTGCGTAATGGTGTAATTGCCGGTGTTCATCCGCAAGAAGGCGTTATCGAAGACAAAGCAACATTACAAGGAACAACTATTGATATCGGTTATCAATTAGGTGCTTTGTACGAACCTAAAGAAGGTACTCGTTTTGGTATCGGATACCGCAGTCAAATTCGCCATAAATTAAAAGGCGATATTGAATTTGACGGATTGTTGGCTTCTATGGGAATGAATCAAGATATTTCTGCTCGTTTGACAACTCCTGCATCTTTGACTGTTGGTGCATATCACGAATTGAACAAAGATTGGGCTGTTATGGCTGAATACAGCCGTGTATATTGGTCAAGTTTCAAAAACTTGGTTATTGACGGCGAAAAGAACGGTCAAATGAGCTTTACTCCTGAACGTTGGAAAGATACATCTTTCTATGCTCTCGGTGTTAGCAAACAACTCGATGAACAATGGAAATTGCGTTTAGGTATCGCTTATGAACAAGGTGCCGTAGGTACAGAATATCGTACACCTCGTATCCCTGACAGCAGCCGTTTATGGTATTCTGCAGGTCTCGAATACAAGTACAATGACAAGTTGACATTCAATGTAGGTTATACATACATTGATGCCGATAAAGCAAAAGTTAACTTGAAAGGCAACCATACAGGCGATGAAAATCGTGGTGCATTCAATGCGAACTATTCAAACAAAGTTAATATCTTGGCAGGTTCTATTACCTACAACTTCTAATTTTGACTTTGTGTAGTATAAAGCCCGTTCTTTTTGAGCGGGCTTTATTGTTATAAACAATAAAATTTGTTTGACACTGCCGTATTCAATTTATAATATGACTTTATATATATGGTAACTATACGGATTTTTATTTATGAAAGTAATGTTTATTCGCAACCGCAATGTACTTAACACAAAGTGGTTGGTTCATTTTGTTAATGCTTTAGCACAAAACCCTGAATTTGAGGTTAGTGTTGTTTGTGATACCTATAAAAAAGTAGGAACAGGTTTAGAATTTGTCCCACAGGTCAATTTTATTAATTTGAGCGGAAAGACCGATAATAAATTAACGAGTGCATATAATCGTTTTCGTTGTAAGGCAGTTCCTCCGTATTTTCGTTACAAAAAAATCATTGAACAAATAAAACCCGATGTTTTGGTTTGTTATTTTCCGGTAGATTTGTTTAATGTTACCAGATTTCAAAATCATAATATACCTATTATTCAGATGATACACGGTTTTCCGCCTGAGATGCTTGCGAAATTCAAAAAAGGCGGAAAAATCGCAAAAAATTATCGCATGAAATCTTTTGCAAAGGTCGATACATATCAAGTTTTGTTGGATTCATTTATAAACACCATTGAAGAATGTTTTTCACCTAAAAAAGTTGTCAGCATTGCTAATATGGTTAATCAGGTCGCTCCTGAAGATTATGCCGATTTAAGCATAGAGAAGAAGAAAATCATATACATCGCTCGTATTGAAAAAGATGTTAAACGTCCGCATCTGTTAATTGAAGCTTTCGGCAGAATAGCTAAAGATTTTCCGGATTGGAAAGTAGATATTTGGGGACTTCGCAAATATCCGCAATACGAAGCAGAAATGATGGATATAGCAAAAAAATACGGTATTGAAAATCAGGTAAAAATCTGCGGTTACAGTAACAACACCTTAGAAGTATATCAAAACGCGGACATTCATGCGTTTCCGACAGCACATGAAGGTTTCGGTTTAGCGATTGCAGACGGACAAGCTACCGGATTGCCGACAATAGGCTTCAGTTATGCTCCGGCTGTAAACGAACTTGTAAAAGACGGAAGAAACGGATTTTTAGCCAAAGACATCGATGATTTTGCAAACAAGTTAGCTATTTTAATGAAAGATAAAAATTTACGAATCGAATTTGGTCGTAATGCAATTGAAGATACGAAAAAATATGCGCCCGAAAATATTATTGCACAGTGGACCGATTTGTTAAAAAAAGTTGGAAATAAGGAAATTCGATAATGCCTAAAGTTTCGGTTTTAATGTCAGTATATAAAACTAACCCGCAATATTTAAAAGAAGCGGTTGATAGCATACTGGGACAAACATTTGCAGATTTTGAATTTTTGATTTTAGATGACTGTCCTTCCGATACTACCGTAGAAGAAACAATAAAAGAATATGATGACAAAAGGATAAAATATCTAAGAAATGATCGAAATATGGGAATTTCAGATTCCAGAAACAAGCTTATAGATTTAGCCTCCGGCGAATATTTAGCGGTTATGGACCATGATGATATCTCACTCCCTACCCGTTTGACAAGAGAAGTAGCATTTTTAGATTCACATCCTGATGTCGGTGTCGTTTCTACAAGGTTTGAACAGTTTCCGGGAAAACACAAAAAGAATAAAAATCCTCGTTTTGACAAAGACATTAAATTAGCTTTGATGAGAACTTGTGCCGTTTTACACCCTGCTTCCATGATTAGAAAATCTGTATTAACTAAAAATAATATTCGTTATGAAAAAGAATTTACTCCTGCAGAAGATTATGCTTTGTGGTGCAGATTGATAAAATACACGAAGTTTTATAACATTCCTGAAGTATTGTTTAAATATCGCAGACATTCTACCAATACTTCAAAAATTCAAGCGGCAGAAATGACCGACACTTCGCACCGAATACATGCTTTTGTAAAAAGAGAAAATCCGGAGCTTTATCAAGAGTTTTTAAATAAAGCGACAAGGACCAGACGTTTTTGTTTATTCGGTGGTGTTCCTATTCTTACGTTTATAGATAGAATGCAACACCACAAAGTTTTATTGTTTGATTTTATACCACTGCTTCATGCTAATGTTGAGCATGATTATACTATCGTTAAACTATTTGGAGTTTTACCGATTTTATCGATTAAAGCAGACGAATATAAAACAAAAATTATGCTATTTAACCTTTTGCCGGTTGTAAGTTATAAAAACTCGATAAAATTGCGCTAATTAAAAAGTATATCCGCGTAAAAATTCGGCAACAGACATCGCTCTTTTGCCCTGTCTTTGTATTTCCGTAACCTCAATAGCTTTATCATTTGCACCGATAAAGAGTTGTTGTCCTTCTTGCCATATTTTTCCGGCTTGATTTTTAATATCAGAAACTTTAGCGCGCAAGACTTTGAATCGTTCTTCATTATGTTCAAAATAAACTGCAGGATACGGATTAAATGCCATAATTTTTCGGCACAATTCTTCTGCCGACATATCAGTATCAAGCATACTTTCTTCTTTTTCCAATTTAGCAGCATAGCAACTTAGGGCATCATCTTGTACTTCAGGCACGATATTATCCCAATCTTTCAGAACTTTAATTGTCAGTTCTGCACCGATTTGAGCTAAATCATCATGCAAAGCCCCCCCGGTTGTTTCAGGAGTAATTTCAACTTCTCCCTTGAGGAGCATATCGCCGGTATCAAGACCGGCAGCAACTTTCATTATGGTTACTCCGCTTACCTTGTCTCCGGCTTCTATACTGCGTTGAATAGGAGCAGCACCACGCCATCTCGGTAACAATGAAGCATGAATATTTATACATCCTTTAGGATATGCGTCTAAAATCGGTTGCGGTAAAATCAGTCCGTATGCAGCTACAACCGCAATTTCGGCTTTCAAATCGGCAAAACGTTTTTGCTCTTCTTCATTACGCAAGCTTTTAGGAGTTCGAACTTCTATCCCCTGCTCTTCTGCCCAAGAATGTACCGGAGTTTTCACTAATTTATTGCCTCTTCCGGAAATTTTCGGTTCTTTTGTATATACAGCTAAAATTTCGTGTTCTTTAGCCAATTCCTTGAGTGCAACAAGCGCAAAATCGGGAGTTCCCATAAAAACTATTTTCATTATTCTTCTTCCTGACGCATTTTTTGCAATTTTTTTAACAGCATTTGACGTTTTAGGCGGCTTATTCTGTCAATATAAAGAATACCGTCCAAATGGTCTATTTCGTGTTGTAGCGCTATTGCCAACAAACCTTCTGCCATAATCTCGGCTTCTTTACCGTTATAGTCTAAGTATTGAACTCTGACCTGTTTATAACGACTTACTTCGGCACTTTGATCCGGCACGGATAAACATCCTTCATATTGACAACTTTCTTCGTCGGAATGCCATATAATTTCCGGGTTAACCAAATAAATCGGATTACGTTCTTCACCCTCATCAGGATGAGCAACATCAATGACGACTATTCTTTTTGAAACACCAACTTGAGGAGCCGCAAGACCAACACCTGCGGCATCATACATAGTTTCAAGCATATCATCCAAGAAACTGCGAATTTTATCATCAACTTTCGCAACCTTTTCCGCTTTTTGCTTCAATACCGGATGAGGATATTCATAAACCTTTAATTTTGCCATATAAAACCTTTATTATCTAACTTGTTTTGCAATTTGATCTAACAAAGCATTAACCATTTTCGGTTCGTTTTTGCTAAAGAAAGCATACGCCATATCAACATATTCTTGGATAACAACTTTTGTATCTACATCCAATGTATGTACTATTTCATACATTGCACAAAGCAACAAAGCTTGTAAAGTTCCGTCATATCTTTCAAGACTGCGACCGCCGGTCAAAAACATATTTAATGATTTTTCCAAATCTTCTTTGTCCGTATGCACACCACGTACCAAATTTTCAAAATAAGATTTATCCATCGGTTCTACAGCAACAAGTTCTTCTCCGCCAAACTCATTGTCGGCAAGAACATAGCGACCTACTTCGCCGTTTGCAAAATCTCTGATAACTTCTTCTACCGGAAGCTGACTGTATGCAATCATATATGTCGCCTGAACCGCCGCTAAACGAGCAGATGTTTTCATTCTTATTTTTTCAGAAACAAACTTTCCCATTATTTTATTCCTCTTCTTTTGACTTGGCCTTTGCCAATTCATCAATTTTATTTACAAATTCTTCAAAATCACTGGGTTCGCAAAAATCTTTGTATACGGATGCAAAACGAATATATGCAACTTTATCCAAATTTGCCAAAGCTTCCATTGCATATTCTCCGATAATTGTTGAAGAAATTTCAGCTTCACCGGAGCTTTCCAAACGACGTTGAATGGACGTTACTATCTTATCAACGCGTTCGGGGGTTATCGGACGTTTACGCACCGCAAGTTGAATTGAACGTGCCAATTTATCACGATCAAAACGCATCTTTTCGCCGTTTTTCTTAACCACGACCAATTCACGCAACATAACTCTTTCAAAAGTTGTGAAACGAGAACCGCACTCGGGACATTCTCGACGGCGACGAATGCAAGCATTATCCTCAGTAAGTCTGGAATCTTTTACCTGACTTTCAAGAGAACCACAAAACGGACACTTCATTATCTATTACCCTTTAACAATTCGTCTGTAACTTTATACAGTTCTGAAGAATATCTTGCCCCTTTTATAAGTAAAATATCATTATTTTGCAATAGTTTATTTTGTAAAAAGTCAGCTAAGCCGTCTTTGTTGTCAAAATAATATTGTTGTATATGTTCAGGAAGCTGTGCCAACATATCTTTCATTTCCGGCTT
Source organism: Alphaproteobacteria bacterium (assembly GCA_017546885.1). Taxonomy (GTDB): domain Bacteria; phylum Pseudomonadota; class Alphaproteobacteria; order RF32; family CAG-239; genus JAFUYI01. The sequence continues at coordinate 1,902 of JAFYRQ010000064.1, read as the reverse complement.
AATTCCGATAACAATATCTATATTACTTTCGGCAACAATTTTTCCGACTGATATATGTTGTTCTTTAGAAGTATCTCCAAGTTCTGCCATTTTTCCCAAAACTGCAATTTTTCTGCCATTGCAAGGTAACTTGCTTAATGATTTAACAGCAATTTTCATTGCTTCCGGCTGTCCGGAATAGCTGTCATCTATCAAGGTATAAACATCTCCGTTAGGCAATTTCAGTTGGTGTTTTTTTCCTCTTCCGTCCAAAGCTCCGAAATTTTTAAGAGCGTTTGCGGCTTTATCACAATCCAATCCTAAAGCCTCTACAACACGAAGTGCCGCCCAAGCATTATACTGTTGAATTTCACCGTCTTGCTCTAATTCTAAAACTCCGTCATAATGTGTATTCTTACCGAATTTTATGACTTTTGCGCCATGCTCTGAAGCTCGTTTTTCTAAAATGTTCGCAAAGTTGGTATCTTCATTTATTATGGCTACACCATTTTCTCTCAAGCCTTCAAAAATTTCGGCTTTAGCTTCTGCAATACCTTCAAAATTTTCAAAAAACTCTATGTGCATAGGATATACATTAGTAACCAATGCAATATCCGGTTTTACATAAGAAACAAGTTTAGAAATCTCGCCTTTCGAGCTCATTCCCATTTCAATAACCGCATATTCCGCATCCATATCCATTTCTAACAGGCTTTGAGGTACTCCGATGTGATTATTATGATTTCCGCCGGTAGCATAGGTTTTTGCAAAAACAGAAAGCGCAAACTTTATTTCTTCTTTAGTTGTTGTTTTTCCGGCGCTACCGGTAAGCCCGATAACTTTTCCTTTGAATAATGAACGATTATATGCTCCTATTTTTCCGAAAGCATCTACAGTATCATCAACTACAATTTGCTTTTCAGCAGGTAAACCTTCAATTATGTGAGATACAACCGCAAGCTCACAACCTTTTTCAAAAACATCCTTAACAAATTGGTGTCCGTCAAAATTTTCGCCTTTAATGGCGACAAACAAAGAACCGGGCTCGGCTTTACGACTATCGGTAATTATTTGATTTATTTCTGTTGATATTACTTTTGATTTTGATTGCAATATTTCAACTAATTTTTCAGAAGATATATTTAACATTTTAGCCCTCATCATTTTTCTTTGGCTAACATGCTACTTTATAAATATGAAAAATTGTTTAAGGGGGCTTATTTGCCCCCTATTTTAACCGAATATTGTTTCTGTTGTATAATCACCACGAGCAAACTTTTCGCCATTAACAAACCTATATTTTTGTTCTCCCAATGACTTGATTTTATTCATATCATCTTGTCCTAATGCTACATATTGAGCAGAAAAATTAGCTTTTAATCTTTCCTCTTTTGTGCTTTTCGGAATTACAACCACTCCCCTGTTTATGTGCCAAGCAATCAATAATTGAGCAGGTGTAATTTTGTTTTTTTCCGCAAGCTCAACAATTATAGGATTATTCATTAGTGACGGTTCATCATCTTTTTTATCAATTCTGTCGCCGGAGCCTAATGGTGAATATGCCGTTACCGCAATCATATTCTTTTTACAAAAATCGATTAATTCGTCTTGCGGCAAAAACGGATGGCTTTCGATTTGTAACATGGAAGGCATAATTTGAGCGTTTTCAATAAGTTTGCTCAAGCTTTTAATTCCGAAATTTGATACTCCGATAGCTTTTACAAGTCCCAGCTCTTTGGCTTTTTCCATTTCTGCCCAAGTTTTTTCCAAAGGAATTTCATTAAGCGAAATCATATCTTCGTTATTTTGCGGCATACCTGTTCCTTTCTTTTGAGCAACAGGCCAATGCATGAGGTATAAATCTAAATAATCAAGTTTTAATTCTTCCAGTGTTTTTTGTAATGCCGGAATAACATCTTCGGG
>JAFYRQ010000063.1 GCA_017546885.1 Alphaproteobacteria bacterium | reverse complement strand
TTGCTGCCGGTGGCGGCGTGTGTAAAATCGTAATCGGCGGTGACAAAGTAATTCGTTCCATTGAATTGGATCCTGATATCGTTGATCCTGACGATTTGGAAACTTTGCAGGATATTTTGGTTCGATACAATCGTATGCAGGGTAAGAATGTTTTGTGGCAACCGGGAACAGACCATGCCGGTATTGCGACACAAATGGTTGTTGAACGCAATTTGGCAGCAGAGGGGATTACTCGTCACGATTTAGGCAGAGAAAAATTTATTGAAACCGTTTGGCAATGGAAAGAAAAATCCGGTGGTACAATATGCAAACAACTTCGTCGTTTAGGTGCATCTTGCGATTGGTCAAGACTTCGTTTTACCATGGATGAAGGCTTGTCTCGTGCCGTTCGTAAAATTTTTGTAAATTTATATAAAGACGGATTAATTTATAAAGCTAAAAAGTTAGTAAACTGGGACTCTAAATTTATGACTGCCGTTTCCGATTTGGAAGTTATCCAAAAAGAAACTGTCGGAAAAATGTATTATTACAAATATCCGATTAAAGGCGAAGAAAACGAATTTGTACATATCGCGACAACTCGTCCGGAAACAATGTTTGGTGATACTGCTGTAGCAATTTCAAAAGATAATGAAAAATTGAAACATCTTATCGGTAAAGAATGTATTATTCCTATCATCAATAAGGCTATCCCGATTGTTGCCGATGAACATGCTGATCCGGAAAAAGGAACAGGTGCGGTTAAGATTACTCCGGCTCATGACTTTAATGACTTTGAAGTCGGAAAACGTCATAATTTGCCGTTGGTAAATATCTTAAATCCTGATGCAACCTTAAACGAGAATACTCCGTTTGAAGGAATGGATACTCAATCTGCTCGTAAAAAGACTATTGAGACACTGGAAAGCATGGGCTTGATGGATAAAATTGAAGACCACCCGATGGTTATTCCTTATGGTGACAGATCCGGAGTTGTAATTGAACCTTTAATGACTGATCAATGGTTTGTTGATGCTCCGAAGTTAGCGGTTGAAGCAATCCGTGTTGTAGAAAACGGCGAAATGGAATTTGTACCGAAGTCTTATGAAAAGACATATTTTGAATGGATGAGAAATATCCAACCTTGGTGTATTTCTCGTCAGTTGTGGTGGGGACACCAAATGCCGATTTGGTATGGTCCGGATGAAACAATCTTTTGTGAAGAAAATGAAGAAGAAGCTCTCATTGCTGCAGAAAATCATTATGGCAAAAAAGTTGAACTTCGCAGAGAAACTGACGTGTTGGATACTTGGTTCTCTTCCGGATTGTGGGCATTTTCAACATTAGGTTGGCCGGATAAAAGCGAATTTTTGGATACATTTTATCCTACCTCGGTTTTGGTAACCGGTTTTGACATTATTTTCTTCTGGGTTGCCAGAATGATGATGATGAGTATGTATATGATGAAAAAAGTTCCTTTCAAAAAATGCTATATTCATGGTTTGGTTCGCGATGAGCACGGACAGAAAATGTCGAAATCTAAAGGTAATACCGTTGATCCGATGGAAATTATCGAAAAATACGGTGCAGATGCTTTGCGCTTCTTTATGGCTGCAATGGAAACTCAAGGGCGTGATATCAATGTTTCCGAATCTCGTATTCAAGGGTATCGTAATTTTGCTACAAAGTTGTGGAACTCTGCACGTTTTGGCGAAATGAACGAATGTGTGTTAACTCCTGATTTTGATGCTGCGAAAGTTAGTCATCCGGTTAATAAATGGATTATTGAAAAAGTAAAACAAACATCTAACGAATTGACCGATAATTTGAACAACTATCGTTTCTCGGATTCTGCAAACGGTGTATATCAATTTGTATGGGGTTCTTTCTGCGACTGGTACATTGAAATGATTAAGCCGATTTTATATGGCGAAGATGAACAGGCTAAAGCAGAAACAAGAGCAACTTTTGCATGGGTATTGAATCGTATTTTAATTATCTTGCATCCGTTTATGCCTTTTGTTACCGCAGAATTGTGGAACAATTATCATAGCGAAGAAGATATTATCAATGCACAATGGCCGGCAAAAGAAAATGTTGATGACAATGCTATTGCTCACATTGATTGGGCTATTGAATTGATTTCTGCGATTCGTTCTTTGCGTGCCGAAATGAATTTGCCTGCCGGTTCTAAATTGACAGCATATTTACAAGGAGCAAATGAACAGTCCGCAAATAATGTTAATCAATTTGCAAATATTATTTGTGCAATGGCTCGCTTGGAAAAAATCGAACTTTATAACGGAGAAATAACTCCGGATATGGTTCAAACCGTATTCCGTGAAAATACGGTTTTGATTCCTTTGAAAGGAATTGTTGATTTTGCCGCTGAACGCGAAAGATTACAAAAAGAATTGGCCGGATTGAATAAAAATCTTGAAGGTTATGCTCGTAAATTAAACAATCCTGCGTTTGTTGATAAGGCTCCTGCGGCAGTTGTTGAAGAAGAACGCCGTCGCCAGGCTGAAGCTCTGGAAAACAAAGCAAAAGTAGAAGAAGCTTTGCAACGTATTGTCGGACTATAAGCAGAAAAGAGAGGTTGTTGAAGCCTCTCTTTTTGAAAATAACTCAAAAACAGATGAAATTGCTATAATTTTGTCTGTTTTTTTGTAATAAGATAAGAAATAAATTGCAAAAATTAAAATTAAGTATTATACAGTTGCCAATAGAACCCAAATTTGAGGATATTTTATGAAAGAAGAACTTTTAGAACTAACCGGTGAAGTTATTGAAAAATTGCCTAATGCCATGTTTAGAGTTAAGCTCGAAAATGGTGTAGAGATTTTGGCAATGACTGCAGGTAAAATGCGTAAATTCCGTATTCGTGTAATGGTTGGCGATAAAGTGGATATAGAAATGACACCTTATGATTTAACAAAAGGTCGTATCACTTTCCGTCATAAAGACTAATTATAAGTATTTTATCAGAATAAAACCACCGAACAGTAATATAAAGAATATTATCGAAAGCGCTCCGAAGTGCTTTTCGATAAATTCTTTTATGGGTTCTCCGCAAACTTTTAGCATTCCGGCAACAAGAAAGAAACGCATTCCTCTGGCGATTATTGAAGCTATTCCGAATACAACTAAATTCATACCTACGGCACCGCTTGCGATGGTGATAACTTTGTATGGAAAAGGTGTTAAGCCGGCAGCAAAAACAATCCAAGCTCCGTATTCGATATAATATTGCTTGAAACTGTCAAACTTATCCATGTAACCATAAAATTCTAATAGAGGTTTGGCAATCAAATCAAACCCTAAAAAGCCGATGGCATAACCGAAATATCCGCCTAAAACACTCGCTATTGTGCAGGTTCCGGCAATTTTCCATGCTTTTTTAGGAGTGGCTAATACCATCGGAATAAGCATAATATCCGGGGGGATAGGAAAAAAAGAGCTTTCAATAAAGGAGACCGCAAACAAAACCCATAGCGCGTTTTCTTTTGAAGCAGCATTAAGCATCCAGTCATATATTTTTTTCATTTTATTGCTCTTTTTGGTTATTGATAAAGAGCATATTATTTAATAAAAGATATTAAATCCTTAACATTTGTAATATTTTCCACATAAAATGTATTATCAAATCCCAAGTATTTTTTTATTTTATCATATTTTTCAGCTTCGCAATGAACTGCAACGGCATTTATGGTATTTCTTTCTATAAATTTTTTAGCGGCCTTTACATCGTGAACATTAAAATATGAAATGTTTAAGCTGTTTATAGATATATCTTTGGAATTATTTGTCGGTATTAAATCATCTATTAACAAAACGTCATATTTTCCGCCACCACCGCAATAAGCTTGAGCTATTTTCGGCAGTTCTTTGTGTTCGTCAGGTTTGTGCAAATAATGAGATACACCCGTATGCCAAATTTTTTTGTTATTGGCATACATAACAACTAACGGGGCATTATCGGTGAAATGATTAATAACTAAATGTTCGACAAGATTGTTATAATCTATGTCGTACATATCAGAATTTACAACATACAGTTCCGGTTTTAACTCCGGTGCATAGCGAATTAATTTGAAGGCATTTTCGGTTGCAAACACCTCAAATCCGCTTTCTTCCAAAATATGCGGATACACATCGTAATGATTTTTTTCATCGTCAATGACAAACACTCTGCACATACCTGCTTCCTCTATATAAATATAGAAATAATATAATCAGGTATGAAAATTTTTATAGACTGGTATTTTGTTTTATATACGCAAGTAAAGTGTTATTCATTAACATGGCAACGGTCATGGGGCCGACACCTCCCGGTACCGGAGTGATAAAACCGGCAACTTCTTTAACTTCATCAAAGTCAACGTCTCCGCATAGTTTACCGTCGATGCGGTTAATGCCGACATCAATTACGGTTGCTCCGTCTTTTATCCAGTCCTTTTTTACCATTTTAGCAACACCGCAGGCAGCTACAACAATGTCAGCCTGTTTTGTCAGTTCGGGTAAATTTTTTGTTTTGCTGTGAGCGACTGTTACGGTGCAGTGATTGTTGAGTAACAATGATGCCAAAGGGCGTCCTACAATATTGGAGCGGCCGATAATAACCGCATGTAACCCACTCAAATCGCCCAAAGTTTTTTGCAGCATATAGAGAACACCTTGCGGAGTTGCGGCAACAAAGGCGTTTTTATTATTTGAGTGTAAAAGTCCCATATTGTAAAAACCGAAACCGTCAACATCTTTATCTGTCCGGATTTGTTCAACAATTTTGTCTGCATTTAAATGT
>JAFYRQ010000062.1 GCA_017546885.1 Alphaproteobacteria bacterium | reverse complement strand
GTGGCTAAAAGAATGGGTAACGTGTTGAATTTCATTATAAAAACTCCGTTTTAGGTTAAATATATTTAAACGTACCTTTTTTTTGAGCTTAAAATTTCCTCTGTAAGCCTTGGTTTTTGGTGTTGATTTTTCTTCAAAAAAAAGGTACAATTAATTGGAACACGGGATATGTATTTATTTGTTTTTACACAATAAAATTTTTAGTATTTCCCGATTAATCACAATACCCATTCATTTTTCATATTTTTTTTATTTTTTTATATTGCCATACAATTTATACTGCATACTGATGTTTTGCAAACTTCGGATAAAAGCAGAATCCTTTAACAGTGAAGAACAATTATCAGGATATGGATTATCAAGCAATTTTCTGGTTGGCATGGTTATAATTTTTTTAGGTAAAAAACGGCGACAAAAAGCATAGGCCGAAGTTGCAATATTATCTTCATTTTCGGTGTTATATCCGATATCTGATAACATTTTTGCTATGTCTTCTTCTTCGGAAAAACGGCTTCCGTACCATATTCCGATGTTGTGAGCAGCAAGTTCTTGCCACGGAAAAGCTTTTCCGGGGTCAGGTTTACGGTTAGGGGCAATATCCGAATGTCCGACAATCATTGTCGGAGAGATTTTGTTTCGCTCGATTATGTCTTTGCACAAAATTATGAGAGATTTTATTTGCTTTTTATTAAAGTCGCTTTGTCCCAACGAGCGATGACAAACTTCAATTCCGATTGAACGGGAATTTATATCTTCAAGGCCTTTCCAACTGCTGACCCCGGCATGCCATGCTCTATTGTTTTCATTAACACATTGAAAAATTGTTCCGTCATAATCTACAATATAATGTGCACTCAGTTTTTGTTCATCTAAACGAGCAATTCCTTCTTCGGCATTATGAGCCATAGAGTGAATAACTAACATCTCTATCGGGTGTTGCCTTTGATTATAGTGCTGTAAGTCAGCTTTTTTATAAGCAAATGGTTGATAACTCAATTCCAAAATCTCCCGCTTGTTTGATGAGGTTTTGATGACAACTGCGGCGGTAGCTGAAATATAAATCCGGATTAGAATAGGTATCTATTCCCGAAGTACAAATATTGTTTATTCCCATTAATTTAACTCTGTGTTTTACGTATTCTTCCAAATCGCAGAGATATTTACCTTCATCAATTTTAGTAAAAAATTGTTGATTGTCGTTTGACTGGGCAATGAACATATCTCGCATATCATCTTTGGTTTCAAAGTTTGCTTTTTGTAAACAAGGTCCGGTTGCAACTGCTATTTCAGAAATTTCTGCTCCACGTTCTATCATCAATTTTATGGTGTTTTCGACAACACCGCCTAGAGCCCCTCTCCATCCGGCATGAGCAGCTCCGATTATGCCGTTTTTATAGTCTGCCAATAAAACAGGGATACAATCGGCGGTGGTGATGCCGAGAACTATACCGGTTTTGTCGGTAACAACTCCGTCTGCTTCTATCTTATATTGTGACGGTTTATCTATATATACGGACTTATTGGTATGAGCTTGTAACAAACGAACAACTCTTGAGCCGTCAAAACCGTAATAAGCTCCGACAATGTCTAAATTTCGAGAAAGGTTTTCGGGTTTATCGTTCCCGCGATAATTGAAATTCAAGCTATTATATATACCTTTGGAAACACCGCCTTTCCTTCCGAAAAAAGCATGTTTTGCCAAAGGTATATTCGGAGCATTGTAGATATGAGGCATTATTCGATAACCTCAAAAACATTTTTGCCGAGAAGCGGAGTTTTTTCGCCGATAATTATGTTGTTTTGCAATGATTTTGCTGCTTTTTCATAATCTTCTTCATTAGCGGCATGAACAAAAGCCAAAGGTGTTTGTTCGTCCACATAATCTCCGATTTGGCAAAATCCGGAATATCCGGTAGAATAATCTATCTTTTGTTCAGGATTGATACGTCCGCCTTTAAGCTCAATAATACTCAATCCGATGTTGCGAGTGTTCATGGCATTAACATAACCGGAAGTATTTGCAAATACGGGAAGTTTTAACGGACTTTGCGGTAAATATTTTTCGGTGTTTTCAACAAAGTCAGTCGGTCCTCCGAGAGAACTTACCATCTTGGCAAAAATCTCTAAAGCTTTGCCGTTATCAATGTTTTGTTGTAATTGAACTTTTGCTTCATCAGTATTATGGAACAATTTTGCTTGTACCAGCAAGTTAGCGCACAAATCCATGGTAATTGCGTGTAAACGGCTATCAACATTGATGTTTTTGAGATAATCAACCGCTTCTTGCATTTCTACGGCATTACCTGCAGTTGTACCTAATACCTGATTCATGTCCGTAAGCAAAGCCTTTGTTCTTGTGCCGGCATGGTTTGCAACATTAACGATTGATTTTGCCAATTCTCTGGCATCTTCAATGTTGCTCATAAATGCTCCGTTTCCGCATTTTAAGTCCATAATTAAGCAATCAAGTCCTGCAGCCAATTTTTTCGATAAAATAGAAGCCGTAATCAACGGAATTGATTCTACTGTTGCACAAACATCTCGCAACGAATATATTTTTTTGTCGGCAGGCGCGAGATTTCCGGTTTGTCCGATAATTGCGCAACCGACTTCTTTTACTGTTTTGCGGAATAGCTCATTTGTCGGACAGGTTTGGTATCCCGGAATGGAATCAAATTTATCAAGTGTTCCTCCCGTATGTCCGAGGCCGCGACCGGAAATCATCGGGACAAATGCTCCGCAAGATGCTAACATCGGAGCCAGCATAAGACTTATTTTGTCTCCGACACCGCCGGATGAGTGTTTGTCAACAATCGGTCCGTCTATATCATCCCATTTCAAAACATCTCCCGAATCTCGCATGCTCATCGTCAAAGCTGTGGTTTCGTTTTTGCTGAAACCGTTCAAATATATGGCCATGGTTAAAGCTGCGGTTTGACAATCGGCGATGGATTTATCGGTAACACCTTTGATGAAAAAACTGATTTCTTCTGCTGTCAGTTCTTTTTTATCTCTTTTTTTACGGATTAATTCTTGCGGTAACATGTTAAATTCCTTTTTTTATAACTTTTAATAAATCATCTAAAACAGAAGAGGCTCCGATGCGAAAATGTTCGGAGGTAGGCCAAGCTTCGCCAAAAATAGATTGTGCAATAATATAATATTTGCGAGCTTGTTCAAAAGTTTTTATTCCTCCGCTTGCTTTGAAACCTACATGACGGGGAGTATTATGAATTGTTTCCAAAATTGCATTAGCTGCTTCAGGAGTAGCGGAAATGTCGGTTTTTCCCGTTGATGTTTTTAAAAAAACGATTTCGTATTCCATACATAAACTGCAGGCATTTTGTAGTTGTGTAACGTGAGGAAAAGCTCCGCTTTCCAATATTATTTTTAATTTGTGGTTTTTGCATTCGTTACTTACAGCTTCCATAAAATTGCGGCAAGTTTCGATATCGCCTTCCAAAAAGCTTTTATACGGAAAAACGGCATCAATTTCATCTGCGCCGAAGGCTATGGAATTTTTTATTTCTTCCGTTGTTGTTTCAATATCGGTTCCGCCTTCCGGAAAATTTACTACCGTAGCAATGGCGATGTCTGTATTTTCAAGAAGCTTTTGAACTAACGGAATAAATTTCGGATATACACATACCGCAGCGACATTACCGTAAGGAGTAACGGCTCTTTCACATAGTCTTGTGATGCTTGTCTCGTTGTCATCTTTATTAAGAGATGTCAAATCAAGACAAGAAATAAGGTGTTTTGCCATTTCAAAATCTCTCATAATTTATTTCTCCTTAATGTAGTTTATGATTAAATCCGTTAAACATCCGGATGCTTTTGCCGCACCTGAAAGTGTTTCTTCGTGACTTAATGGTGTTGTTTGTATTCCTGTTCCAAAATTTGTTAAGGCTGAAATGGCCAAAATTTTTATTCCGCAGTGAACGGCTGCTAAAACTTCGGGAACTGTTGACATACCGACCGCATCGGCGCCTAAAATCCTGAAAGCTCGTATTTCTGCGGCGGTTTCAAAATTCGGTCCTAATACCATTAAATAGGTGCCTTCGTTAAGTTTAATGTTGTTTTTTTGGGCGATATTACGAGCTTTTTTCTGCAAATCTTTATCATACGCATTGCTCATATCAAAAAAACGCGGGCCGATTTTATCATCGTTGGCTCCGAGCAATGGGTTGCAACCGGAAAAATTAATGTGATCGGTTATGAGCATAATTTCACCGGGATGAAAATCAGGATTTAGTGAACCGGCAGCATTAGTTACAATCAGTTCCTTAATGCCTATATATTTTAGTGCTTGTATTACTTCTGCTATAACTTTCGGATTGTGACCTTCGTAGAGGTGAAAACGTCCCTGCATGCACAATACTTCTTTATCTTCAATTCGTCCGATAACAAATTGTCCGTTATGTCCGGCAACGGTGCTTTTCGGAAATCCTTCTATTTCTTCATATTTTATGATAAGTTTGTTTTGCAGATTGTCGGCAATACCTCCTAATCCGGAACCGAGAATAATTGCTGTTTCCGGTTTGCGATTTTGCATTAAATTTTGTAGTTGATTTAAGTTTATCATATTAAAACTCCTCAAAAGCTAACGGAAGTAAGTCAGACATCTTTACTGTTTTTACTTCTTCGCATTCTTTCGTTAATATTATTTCTGTTTCCGTTGAGGAAAATTCTTTAATTCTTTGCAAACAAGCACCGCAGGGGGTTATCATTATATCTCCGTCCGAAACGATAATTATTTTTACAATTTTTTTGCCTCCGTCGGCAATCATTGCAGCAATAGCTCCTGCTTCGGCACAAGTTCCGCAAGGATAAGATATATTTTCAACGTTGCATCCGGAATAAGTTTTGCCGTTATCCGCCAAGATTGCCGCGCCTACCTTGAAATTAGAATAGGGAGCATGAGCATTGTTCATCGAATTAACGGCTAAATTTAAAAGAAGTTGATTTTTTTTCATGTTATCTCTTGACCTTAAGCTTTTTATTAATCAATATATGCTTTATAATATGCTACGATTATGTATTTAGCAAAGATTATTTTAACTTTGTGCAGTTATGAATAAAGATAAAAATATTATAAAAAAGGATAGACTATGATTAAAAAGATAATTTTTGGGGTTTTAGGTCTTGTAATAGTTGGTTTGATTGGGGCTACTGTTTATCTTAATATGATAGATTGGAATCAGCACAAAGCCAGTATCGCTCAACAGTTTTCGGAAGCAACCGGCAAAAATGTTGCTTTTAACGGAGCTGTCAGTTTTCACATTTTCCCAACCCCGTCTTTAGAAGCTGCCGACATCGATGTATATAATCACGATAAAACAGGACAAAAAGTTACCTTGGCAAAAATCAATAAAGTGGTGGCATCTCTATCCGTGCGCTCACTTATTCAAGGTAAAATTAATGTCGAAAAAATGACGGTTGTAAATCCGGAAATTTTCATAGAGGGATATGAAGACGGAACAATAAATTGGCAATCGGCAAAAAGCGGTAATGAAGATTTTGCGATAAATAATGTAGAAGTATCTTTCGGAAGCGTAATGTTGGAAGATGCAAAACTTCATTTTATAAATAAGATGTATAAGATTGATTCTGTAATCGGTAATATTAATGCGGAAGTGATTGCCGGAAGTTTGTTCGGTCCATATCGAATCGAGGGAAGCTATGTTAAAGACGGAACTCCGGGCGGGTTTGCCCTTGATTTAGGTAAATTTTCGGATAGTTTTGCAACTTCGGTAAATATGGTTATAAGCCATCCGCAATCAGAAAGTTATGTTCGTTTTGACGGTACCGTTTTAGTGAAAAATGATGCGGTAAACGGCAATATTGTGGTTGAATCAAAAAATCCCGTCAATTTCATAAACAGCATGTTTTCTAAGGCTAAACTCTCGGAAGATTATGAATATCCTTTGGCTATGTCCTTAGCGGTAAAAAGCGATAAGACACAAATTGCACTTTCCAATATTGTGATAAAATATGCCGAAAGTGCCGGTGCCGGTAATATTCTTATTCCGAGAAAAGAAACTCAAATCGGCGAAGAGGGAATGCAACGTCGTCGTGTGGATTTAGCTTTCAATATGGCAGAGCTCAATTTAGAGCCGGTTTTGCAGGCAGTAAAAGACTTTTTGAAAAAGTATGATGGTAAAAATTATATTCCGGAATACAATTTTGATATAATAGGTGATGTAAAATCGGTTAAAACTACATATAAGAATCAAGTCATCAGAGATTTTGATTTAAGTTTTGATTTTATGAATAATGCTTTTATTGTTCAGAAATTCAGTGCTCAACTTCCTTTTGACGGTTTGTTAAAGTTCAAAGGCGAGTTATTTAGTGTTGAAAAAGTTTTGACATATAACTTTGATGTTGACGCAAGCACATTAGATTTTGCTAAAACAGCTAACTGGTTGGGGTATAAAGTAACTCCGTTGACAAAGGGAGTGTATAAAAAAGCATCTACAAAATTTAATTTGTCGGGAACATTAGAAACAATCAAGGCAAGTCCGTTTGTGTTTAATTTGGATAAAACGGCAATTAATGCTAAGTTGGCATGGATTAGAAAGAACGGAAATAAATATTTTGTTATTGCCGATGTTGATAATATGAATCTTGATAATTATATCGAGCCGTTGCCTGAAGCTGTTTCTCAAACAGGTTGGGAAAATAAGCTTATATATCGTTTCAAACAACTGGCTAAATTAAATGATTTAGATATTCAATTCAGAGCAAAATTAAATTCAGGTATTTGGCATAAAATTCCCTTTGAAAAAGTTGCTGCCGATGCGGTGGTAAAAGACGGAGTTGCAAAAATTTCTGATTTTTCGGTTAGTAATGTTGCAAGCGCTCAGATTGTATTGAAGGGTGAAGTTTCCGGATTTGGCAGTGAACCTAAATTCAAAAATTTGAAGTATGGAATTGCGGTTGCGGATAACAAAGCTTTTACGGAAAGAATGGGCCTCGAATTTCCTAAAGTTAACTTTGACAGCCTGTTGCAATTTGATTCTAAAGGGGTTGTAACCGGAGGATTAAACAGGGCTGCCGTAAAAGCAGTATCAAAATTAGGTAATGTTGATACTGTATATAACGGTGAAATTTCAAAAGCTGATAACGTATATTATGTGAACGGAAAACTTCAGTTAAATAATAATGATGTAGTCAGAATGTTAAATGACTTCTCTATAAATTATAATCCGGAATTTCCGTTAGGTCTGATTAAAATGTCTTCGGATGTTAAAGGCAGCATTAATGCGTTGCTGTTTAAGAATATGGATACATATATCGGTTCAAATCATTTTACGGGCGATATTTTGTATTCTAAAAAAGAAGGTAGAAATTTAATTAAGTCTAATTTGAAGGTTAATAAGTTTGAATTTGAGCGCTTTATTTATAATAGAAATACAAGAAACGAAACCGGAGTATTTCGTCCGAAAACAGAGCGAGTGCCATTTTTGCCTAAACCGAATTTAAGCAAGGCGAAGATAGATTATTCTTGGTTAAAAGATTGGGATATGGAAGCTAAGATTAATGTTGAAGATTTATCTTTGCAGAATCATTCTCTTAAAAATACATCGTGGACCATGGTATTGAACAAACAGGTGTTGAAAGTTGTTCAATTTGTCGGAGAAAAAGGAAACGGATTAGTTAATTTAGATTTTGAACTCAATACTGTTCAAAATCCGAAATTGAGCGGAAAACTCGGTTTAAATAATATAGAGTTGCAAAAGTCAAAATGGAGCGGAAGCTCTTACGGTATTGAAAAGGCCATTTTGGAAGCAACTTTAGATTTCAATACCTCTGCTGATTCTGTTGACAGTATTATGTCACAAATTAACGGAAACGGTAAATTTAAATTTGTAAAACCTGTGATTAAAGGTTGGGATTTAAGTGTGATAGAAGCTGATGTTGAAAGCCGAATTATTTCTGATGGCTTCAAAGCTCTGGTTCAAGAAAACTTGAGTTCCGGTGAAACAATGTTTAATTCGTTTAGCGGTGAATTTAAGCTTGAAAACGGAAATTATAACATCAGGTATGCAACATTTGATGGTGACACTTATGCCGTAGATTTGTCTTCTGACGGTAATTTGGGTGCATGGACAACAACTTCAACCTTTAACGCCATCTTCAAAACGGTTAAAAATGTTTCGGGTTTAAGTTTTACCCTTGACGGTAATATAAATGCACCATCTCTTGAAGTTGATGTGAATCCGATTACCGATGTTTATGATGCTAATGAGCAGCAAGCTGTTGCGCAGGCAAAAGCCGAACAAGATGCAAAGATTAAGAAATATCGTGATTTGATGGATGAACAACAAGAACGTGCACAAAAATCAAAACAAAGATTAAACGGTTCTATTGTTACGGAATTTAAGGCAGGTAACAGTTTAGCCGAAAATGAGAAAATGAAACGTTATTATTCGGCTATAAATAAGCAAATAGTCCAAACAAATATGGATATTGCCGAAGTTATTTCTAAAAACGGAATGGCAGATATTAATGACGACGTAATCGCAGAGTTGAAGACTAAAAATGATTTGATAGAAGAACGTCTGTCTAAAATTGAGAGAGATTTGACTTCTACCAGAGTTCAAGATGTTCGTTTGCGAATCCGTGTAGATGTTGCAAAAATTTCTAAAATTGCAGATCAGTCACAAACTTTGCCTCCGAGATTGCTCGATATGAACGGTGAGTTCGGAAAACGTTTAGCTGCTTTCAATGCTGACTATTATCTTGAGGGTGATGCAGAAGCCGAAAATATGAAAAACCAGCTTGAAAAACTGGTTAACGGTATTGATGAAATCAATATTCAAGTCGGAGGTAATAATGTTGTATCTCAAGGTGTTAACGATATAGTTGTTTTAGAAAAATTTGCTGCTGATTTTCGTAAGGATTTAGAAAATGCAAGCGATAAAATAGCTGAAGCAGAAAAGATTCTTGAAAAATATGAAGAACACGTTGATGCAAAAATAACTGCTGAAGAAAAAGCATATCAACAGAGAATTGAAGAAGAAGCAATTAAGCAGAAACTTTCTGAAAATACCGGAAAAATTGCGACTGCCGGCGGTAAAACAGTTACTGTTGAACGCGACTTGGAAGAAATTAATCGTTCCGAACAGGCTATTCAAAAACAAGGTAAAGTGCTTGATTTCAGCAATCAAAGTAACGGTGTAATCCGCAGCTCTTTACAACAGTCGGAAGTTTCAAATTCTGATAACGAATCGTCAAGCGGTTTGATATTGCGAATTAATGACGGCGAAGAAATAGAAAGCGGTGGAAGAATAGTTAAATAACTTGTAGAAAGGTTTTTTTGTGTTATATATATAAGCATCAATTAATTTTATCATTTGGAGATTTTGATGTACAGAAAACCTGAGGTATGTATCCTCCCTGTGGCAGGTTTGTCAACACGCAACCTGCCTGCTACAAAAGTTTTGCATAAAGGCTTTTTAACACTTAATAACTTGCCGATAATTCAGTATGCGGTTAATGCTTGTGCAGAAATCGGCATTAAAGAGATTGTGTTCATTTATAGTGACCAGTCTTGCAAACACTTGTTCGAATCCTATTATAAAACTAATGATTGGCTTGAAGAACACCTTAAAGAAAAGGGTAAACTTGATTTGCTTAAGGTTGTTCAAGACATTATTCCTGAAGGAATGAAGTTCCATTTTGCCGAACAGTCTGAACCGAAAGGAAACGGACATGCTGTTTTGATGGCAAAAGAATATGTCGGCGACAGAGATTTTGTGGTTATGTGGCCGGATGACGTTTATATCAATACTCATGGAGGTCCGGGAGTATTGCGCCAACTGTTGGATGTTTATGAACAAGAAGGCGGAATGGTTGAAAATATTATGGAATTCCCTCGTGAAGAAATGGTTCGTTACGGTGCTCTCATCGGTGCTGTTCGTGATGGTCGTGTAGTCAGAGCAAAAGGTAAAATTGAAAAACCTGCTTTAGAAGATGTACCTTCCAACTATGCAAGTATGGGACCATATATTTTACCGAACGAAATTATGGACATTTTGCCTGAAGTTCAAAAAGGTAATAATGGTGAGATTAATTTAGCCGATGCTGCCGGTTTAGCTGCTCAAAGAGGTATGAAATTGACCGGAGTATTGTGTGATGTGACACGTTTTGACTGCGGAACAAATGCAGACTTGGCTCGTGCAAATTTAAAACTTTCTTTGATGAAAAATCCGGAGTTAAGAGGGTATTGTAAAGAACTTTTAGACACAATGTTTGTTTAATTTTATCATATTTTACAAGGCACTGCAAAAAGCAGTGTCTTTTTTTTTAATACAAATATTGACAAAAAAGAAAATAGGGTGTATTTATAGTGTATTCAAAATAATTATTCATCATATAATCTTAAACAGACATGAAGAATGTTTTTTCTAGTATCCTTAATCATGTGCGTGGATACCGCAAATTGAATGTTGTGGCTGTGATTAACGACCAAGTTATTGTTTCTGATGACAAGGGTCGTTTGGGTATCTTAACAGGCGAGTTGACACCTGATGAAAAAGAGCAGGGTGTTGTTTTGGCAAAGCCAAACGGAACGAAGTCAGTCAAAGTTGTGACACAGGCTTCGTACCATTGTTACGACACTGCTGAGCTCATTAAGCTCGTGGGTGAAGACAACTTGTATGTTGTTAAGTTACGTATTCACGGCGGAGAAGTGGCTCTTGTAAATGCTAACCGCCAGTATCACCTTGGTGAGTGCTTGGCCGTTAACCTTAGCGAGAAGTCGCCTGCTGAGGTCACTAACTACGTGAAGTAGTTCTGCAAGCAAAAAGATTTATAGGGGTTCGAAATTTCGGATCCCTCTTTTTGTTTTAAAGGTTATTTTTTATGATGAAAATTTTTTGAATGTAAAAAATGCTTGAAAAAACAAAAATAAAGTAGTAGAAGCACTTTATCCGATGAACACCCCTGGAGGTTTGTCGGTGTGTGTTAATTTTTTAAGGAATATAAAAATGACAGATATTACATTTAATGCTGAAAAGCGCGAAAGAGCAGGTAAGGGGGCAGCCAGAGCATGTCGTCGTGAAGGTCGTGTTCCTGCCGTAATTTATGGTAACAAACAAGAACCGGTTATGATTAGCCTTCATCCTGTTGAGCTCGAAAAAGCTTTGGATATGGTTGGTTTCTATGATGCTGATATTGAAGTTGCAGTTGATGGCAAAAAAATCAAAGTTTCTTGCCAAGATGTTCAATTCCATCCGGTTTCTGACAAACCAATTCACGTTGACTTTCTCAGAAAGTAAGCTTTAAGGATTATCGGAGCGCTTAAAATTCTCGGTTTGCAAAAAACAGAGAATCGGTCGCTCCGATATTTTTCTATGGAGTAAAGATGTTTTTAATCGTCGGTTTGGGGAATCCCGGTGCGGATTATGTGAATACACGTCATAATGCAGGTTTTATGGCGGTGGATTCTATTGCCGAAGAATATAATTTCGGTTCTTGGCGTGAAAAATTTGACGGCTTAATCTCTGAGGGGAAAATTGCCGGAGAAAAAGTTTATCTGTTAAAACCGCAAACATATATGAATTTATCGGGAAATTCGGTAGTTAAAGCAGCAATGTTCTACAAAATTCTGCCGGATAATATTGTGGTTATTCATGATGATATGGATTTGGATATTTCGCAAATAAAAGCCAAAACCGGAGGCGGTTCCGGAGGGCATAACGGTCTGAAGAGCATTGATTCTCACATAACTAACGGCTACCATCGTGTTCGATTAGGTGTAGGACATCCCAAAGGTGTCGGAGAAGTTGTTGTAAATCATGTTCTTTCACGTTTTTCGAAAACGGAACAAGAATTTTTAGATAAAAATATAGAATTAGTTACAGAAAATATCGGAATATTACTGAAAGAAGGAATGAGTGCTTTTAGTAACAAAATCGGTATGTTGCGTCATAAATAAAGGAGAATATTATGGGATTTAATTGTGGTATTGTCGGCTTGCCGAATGTGGGAAAATCTACATTATTTAATGCTTTAACACAAACAATAGCGGCACAAGCTGCAAACTTCCCTTTTTGTACTATTGAGCCGAATACGGGGCGAGTTGCCGTTCCTGATTCTCGTTTAGATAAATTGGTTGAAATGGTGCAACCCAAAAATGTTGTTCCGACACAGTTAGAATTTGTGGATATCGCAGGATTGGTAAAAGGTGCGTCTCGTGGTGAAGGGCTCGGAAATCAGTTTTTAGCCAATATTCGTGAGGTAGATGCGATTGTGCATGTTTTACGTTGTTTTGAAGACGATAACATAACTCACGTTGAGGGCAGTGTTGATCCTATCAGAGATGCGGAAATTGTAGAAACAGAGTTGATGATTGCTGATTTAGAGTCTTTGGAAAAACGTTATGACCAAACTGTTAAAAAAGCTCGTGGCGGAGATAAAGAAGCTATAATACGTCAAGCGGTTATGGAACCGATAATTGCGGCATTAAAAGAAGGAAAACCTGCCAGAGTTGCTGCCCCTGAGGCTTCAAACAAAGATGCTTACAAAGAATACAGAATGTTGCAATTATTAACGTCAAAACCGGTTTTGTATGTTTGCAATGTTGATGAAGGTTCTGCAGCAGACGGTAATGAATTTTCAAATAAAGTAGCAGCAAAAGCGACTTCTGAAGGAGCAAAATCGGTAGTTATATCGGCGGCGATTGAAGCTGAAGTCGCTCAGCTTGATGATAAAGCCGAACAACAAGAATTTTTAGAGACATTAGGCTTGCAAGAAACCGGATTGGCAAAAATTATACGAGCCGGATATGAACTTTTAGGATTGCAAACATATTTTACGGCAGGGGTAAAAGAGGTTAGAGCTTGGACTTTTGTGAAAGGTTCAAAAGCTCCGCAATGTGCCGGAATAATTCACTCCGACTTTGAAAGAGGATTTATCAGGGCAGAAACGATTTCGTATGATGACTTTGTAAAACTTGGTGGTGAACAAGCTTGTAAAGAAGCCGGAAAAATGCGTTCCGAAGGCAAGGAATATGTTGTGCAAGATGGTGATTTAATGAATTTCTTATTTAACGTATAATACGTTTAGGTTGTTTTAGAAAATGACATTGATGTTAAATCAATGTCATTTTTTTTATGTTGAAATACACTCATAATTGTAATAAGCTCATGCTATATTTTAAATCAATAAAGGAATTGTTATTATGAAAATCACACCTTTAAGTTTACTCCTCGCAACCACATTTCTCTCAACTTCGGCAATGGCTCAAACTACACCGACCATTGATGCAAATTACCTAAACTCCCTCACCGGAGATAAAGTAACTTGGGAAGAAGTAACTGCAAGCGGAGAAGACACAGTCCAAATCGGCGATAAATATTATAAATATACATACCACAAACCTGATAATTATACCGAAACATCAGAACGTATTAATGCTCCATTGCCAACCACAGATGTAACCAATGTTGTATTCAAAGGTATTAGTTCAACAGCAAATGATAGCATTATTTATAATGATAAGAATAATATTGTTATTCGTGCTGATTTTATTAAAAATCATGGTGGGTTTAATATTTTTAATTATATGGGGTTAATTGAAAATATTAATGGTGATTTCATTAGCAATTATTCAACCGGAAATGGTTTAATTACTAATTATTATGGAGATATTGGGAATATTTCCGGTAATTTTATTAATAATGACAACACAAACGAGGAAGCAAGTTATGGGATTATTAGTAATTTAGGGAGAAATATTCATAGTATATCTGGTAATTTTATAGCTAATACTTCGCTCTTTGGAGGTGCTATTGTTAATATTAATGGAACAATCGGAAAAATTGTAAACTCAAACTTCGTTAACAACTATGCAGTAGCTAATGAAGCTTTTGGCGGTGCTATCGCTTCAACTTCTGATTTAACCATTGTTGCCGATAACGGAACTTCTACTTTTAGCGGAAATAAAGCTAATGGTGTAAGTAATGCTATTTTCGTTACGATAGGTAAAGGAATCGGCGGTGCAATACTTATTGATGATAAAGTTTTATTAGGAAGTCATAATTTTGGCGGTAGATTCGGTCATATTGTTATAAGAAGTGGCGGTAGATTCTGCAATTGTGGTAGAAAAGGTTGCTTTGAAGCATATGGTTCAATTTCAGGTCTTATT
>JAFYRQ010000061.1 GCA_017546885.1 Alphaproteobacteria bacterium | reverse complement strand
CCAGGAATATTGTTCAATTTACGGTAAGTAATAGCACGAGCAGCCATCCAAGAACCGAACACTGCACCGATACCTGCCCACAATTGATCCCATGGATCTTGCGGTACAACTTTACCTAATTTAGCACCGATTTCTTTATATTCTTTAACCAATTCTTTCAAATCTTCAGCTGTCATATCTGTATCAGATGCATAGCCTTTAGATTTTTTCATATTTTCCAAAGCTTCTTCGTACAAATCGATATCTGCACCAAGAACCACATCAGAGAACATTTGGAGAAAACGACGATAAGAGTCGTAAGCAAAACGTTCTGAACCTGAAGCTTTAGCCAAAGCTTTAACTGTTTCGTCATTCAAACCGAGGTTCAAAACAGTATCCATCATACCCGGCATTGAAACGCGAGCAACTGAACGAACTGAAAACAACAAAGGATTTTCAGAGTCAGCAAATTTTTTGCCCATAATTTTTTCAACTTCGGCAACAGCAGCTCTTACCTGATCTTTCAAATCTTCAGGATAAGTTTTGTTGTTGTCATAGTAATATGTACAAACTTCAGTTGTTACTGTAAATCCCGGAGGAACAGGCATACCAACCACATTCATTTCTGCGAGGTTAGCACCTTTACCGCCGAGGAGATTACGCATGGAAGCATCGCCTTCAGCTTTGCCGTTTCCAAATGTATATACCCATTTACTCATGGTTTATCTTTGCTCCTATTAGCATTAGGTTAAAACAAAAATCATATTAAATACGATTTTATACTTAATTCGGGCACAATTTATAACACTTACATTGATTCTTCAAGCAAAAAATATATTACTTCAACAAACAATTTCATTTTACATCATATTATAAACGATTCATTTGACACAATTTTATTTTTTATGTTAAGTTTTCAGGCGGAGATTATAAAATGAAAGTTACATATCAAGGTGTGGCAGGAGCTTATTCGCATATTGCCGCTAAGGAAGTTTTCCCTGAGGCGGAATATGTCGCTTGTGAAACATTTGAACAAGCCACAAAACTTGTTGAGGATGGCAGTGCTGATTATGCGGTCATACCTGTTGAAAATTCAAATGCGGGAAGAGTTTCCGATGTCCATTTTCTGCTTTTGAGGACAGGACTTTCAATAATATCTGAACATTTTTTAAGAGTCGAACACCAATTATTAGGATTTCCTGATTCTGATGTCGAAGATATTACATCAGCTATATCTCATCCGCAGGCTCTCGCTCAATGTTCAGATTTTTTGGAGCAACACAACATCAGTACAGAAGCCAAAATAGACACAGCAAAATCTTGTAAAGAAATATTAAAATTGAACAATATACATAAGGCGGCAATAGCATCAAAATTAGCCGCAGAAATTTACGGGTTAAAAATATTGGCATCAAATATTGAAAATTCAAACAACAATACCACTCGTTTTTTGGTAATGGGACCTAACCCAAAAATTCCCGATGATGACGATTCGTTATTTATCACCTCTTGTATTTTTAGAACAAAATCAATTCCCGCCGCCTTGTACAAAGCATTAGGAGGTTTTGCCACTAACGGTATTAATATCGTCAAACTGGAAAGTTATCTGATAAATGATAAGTTTTTATCGGCTCGTTTTTATATTGAATTTGAATCTCACCCACAAAGACAAACTTTTAAAAATGCTTTTAATGAATTAAGTTTTTTTGCTGAGGATATTCAAATTCTCGGAACATATAAATCGTGTAAAAATCGTTATGAAAGATAAAAAAAATGGCACAACAATTTATTATATATGATACGGAATATGCCTCTTGGAAAGGATTTATTGACCTACCGCTTGATGATGAAAAACGCAAAAGAGCCGAGATAGTCCAAATAGCTGCTCTAAAAATAAATCTTGATGATTTAAGTATTGCAGACGAATTTAATTGTTACATTAAACCTCATTTCGAACCGAAATTAACCGAATATTTTACCAATCTCACCGGCCTGACCGACGAATTACTTGACCGTGAAGGCACCGACTTTATGACCGCCTACGGACGTTTTTTACATTTTGTTCAAAAGCTTCCTTGTTATTCTCATGCCTGGGGACAAAAACAAGCAGACGAACTGGTTATTCGTAATAATTTAGACATGTGGCAAATGAAAAATCTTCCTGAGCCTGATTTTCGTAATATTGCATGGTGGTTTGATGAAAAGTATAAACAACTTAATATGAATATTACCAAACAATCCTCCGGACAGATAGGGAAGATTTTAGGACTGGATAAAGAAATAGCTCACCTTAATTTAGATGAGCATAATGCATTATATGATGTATATTCTATTCTTCTCGGATTGCGAAAATTAGGATTTGCGCAACTGTTCTAATGATTTTATAGAGGCATCTGCTAATTCTGATTTAATTTTATCATCAAGTTTGTTATTAATAACTTGATGCAAAATTTTCATCGTCCTTTCGACAACTAATCCCGTCGCTTCAGAGATTATTTGCTCTTTGCGTAATTCTATTAAACTTTCCGCTGATTTTTCTTGAGCAGATAACTCTTTCTCAAACTTTTTTAACTCGCTTTCGGTAAACTCTTTTGCCTTATCCTCGGCATCTTTAACGATAGAATTGGTTTTGAAATTCAAATCTTCCATTTTTTGCTCATAATCGGCCAACAATTTTCTGGCTTCATCTCGCAAAGAAGCAGCATCATCAATTCTTTTTATAACACTGTCTATTTTTCCTTTAATAAGAGAGCTTAAAGCCTTTTTCAGCGGAGAAAACAAGCCGATAACGACTACGACAAAGGCCATACCCACCCAAAATTCCGCCGATTTATAAAATATCTCATGATGACCGCCGGAAATTTCTTCCGTAGTGGTCATTATGATATTACCGACATCATTAACGGCATCTATTACCGCCTCTTGTGTCGCTTCAATCAGTTCTTTTCCGGCACTGGTCTCACTCATCGTTTCCGCCTTTTTCTGCTACCGATAAAATATCCTCTTTATTCACAAAAGAAAGACCTAAATTTATCGCTACTTTTTCAGCCAACGAAACAGACATTGCATCAACCTGATTTTTTACTTCCATCTCAATTTTTTGCAATTCTTCTTCGGTTGCCTGCGTTTTTTCTTTTAACTTGATTGACATATCTTCCTGCAGCTTTTCAGTAGCAAGTTTCAATTCGTTTTTAGCATTTTTCCACGTATTTTCTGCTGTTTGTTCTGCTTTTGCGATAGCTGCATCATAACGAGCAACCAATTCCTCGGCAGATTGTTTAAACTTTTCCGCCGCAGAAAGATAATCATCAATCTTATGTTGCCTACGCTGAACTATATCACTGATTTTAGGTGTCACAAAACAGCCTATTATCGTCCATAAAACAGAAAAACAGACAATAAGCCAAAAGATTTGCGATATAAATGTAGAACTGTCCAGCTGCGGCATATTTTACCTCTTTAGCGTATTAGTTTCCGCCACCGGTCAACATAACCAATGCAATAACGAGAGCATACAATGCAATAGCTTCTACCGCAGCAAAGCCGGCCCAACCATAGATATCAACATCTTTTTTAACTTGAGGATTGCGTCCTACCGTTGTAATGATTGTTGTCCAAATTTTAGTAACACCCCATGCTGCAACAGTCATAGACAAAGCACAAACAGCAGCACTGATATAAGCCATAGGTTCCATTTTTTTATCCTTTCAAAATTATAACATTTAGTGGCTATGAATTGCATCACTCAAATATATACAGCTCAAAACCGTATAAATAAATGCTTGAAGTAAAGCAATAAACAGTTCAAAAACAATAATACACGAGTCAAAGAGTAATGGGACTGCTCCCAACACACCCAACCCAACGATAAATCCGGCTATTATCTTAAGCATAATATGACCGACTGTCATATTAGCAACCAAACGAACCGTAAGACTAAACGGTTTAGATAACAGCGAAATGGTTTCAATCGGCATCACTAACGGAGCCAGAGCCCAAGGAATACCTTTAGGCATAAAAGTTCTTATATATCCCCATTTTTTCTTTTTTATACCGACAGATATATTAAACAACAAAGCTATCAACGACAAAGTTCCTACCGCTGCAACATGAGAGGTAAACGTGAAAGCATAAGGAAACAACCCCAATACATTACCTACCGCAACAAATAAGAACAAAGAAAAAATAAAACTGAAATATTTCAATCCCTCGGGACCGACATTTTCTCGTAGCAGATTATGGATAAAATCATATATCATTTCGGCAAAAGCTTGTGCTTTACCGGGAATTATGGTTCTTTTTCTCAAACACAATCCGAAAAGCAAACTGATAACAACTACCGCCAAAACCATAAACAATGAAGAATTGGTAAAAGAAATATCATATCCCTTTGCCTCAATAGGAATAAGCGGCTTAATATTAAATTGTTCCATAGGATTTGACAATTTTACCTAACTCCTTTTTTATTTTCTTCATCTTTTGCCATACGGTAAACATTCAAAAAACCGGCAGCCCCGCCAAACAGCAAAAAAACTGCAAACAAATACGGGCGCGTATCAAAAACCTTATCCAACACATAACCTATTCCGGCTCCCACGGCAATCCCCGACAATAAATCAGCAGCGATTCTTATACCTATATGAGCGGCACCGATATATGTTGATGAACCTTTTTCGGAACTTCCGGTTTCTTTTTCTCGTAATTCCCGAATTTTCCGGTCAAGGTTATCTATATCTTTTGACAACTCCCTATCTTCCAACCTTTATACCTCTAATTAGTTACTCAGTTATTAATCAGCCAAAAAACCATTGATTAAATTGCTTAAGGCTTCGTAACTTGGAGCTCCGGCAATGAGTTCTTCTCCTTTTGCGGAACGAACCAAGAATGTCGGAGTCGCCATAACGCCGAGTTTTTCCATAGCTTGTTGGCGAACATACATAATTTCGGAAGCAATCGCATTATTATTCATACAAGCATTTGCATCTTCTACCGGCATACCCTCAACTTCGGCATAGCTTGCCAAGATTTTTTCGGTCTTGAAAGAAAGTCCCCAACTTAATTGCTTTTTGAACAATACACTCAAGAAATCAAAATATTTATCTTGTGGCATACAACGAGCTAACATTGCGGCTTTCATTGATTTTGAATCAATCGGGAAATCGGCAAAGACAACCTTAACCTTTCCGGTTTCAATAAAATCTTTCTTAATTTTAGGAAGTGTATCCAAATGAAAATCAGCACAATGAGTACATCCTAATGATGAAAATTCATAAATCGTAATCGGGGCATTTTTATCACCTAACACAAACGGAAGATCCATTTGAAAAGCGGTAGTATCTACACTCTTAGGTTCGGTTTGTTGTTTATCTGCTGCTTGAGCTTCTTTTGCGAAAAAGATTTTTCCGTTTTCGATAACAAAACCTTTTTGACTTAAATAAAACCCGTCAGCCAATAAAAATACGACTATTGCGGCAAAAGTACGGCTGATTATTTTTATAACTTTTTCAAACATTTTTTACACTTTCTTATGTTTTTTACTAAATACACTTTGTCCCAAACGTTGTAATGATTTTTTCAATTTTTCACTCACAACATCTTCTGTTAATTCATTAATATAATTTTGTTCTTCGTTGCTTACAAGACTTTTTTGTACCATCGGTTGATTACTTTTCTTCAAGACCTTAAGAGCCAAGCTTCCGTCTTGTATAATTTTTAAGCAACTGACGGCATTATAACCGAAATACACATTAATTTTTTCAACAATAATTTTTTCACGATGCTGAACTTCTAAAGCAAAACCTCCGGCAGGAACTTTTAATTTAAGAGCTCCGTCACAACGTTGACCACGCTTAAATTCTATCTTTTCGGGAAAAGTATATGAAGCTACTTCTTCCCCGACTATATGTTCCCACATCGACAGAATATCAGCTCCGACCATTCCTTTTTTTCCTAAAACTTTTTTAAGCATAGGCAAAACGATGGTTGCAAAACTGCTCAACCCGTCGGTTTTTCTTTCATCATTTATGTTTACATCTTCATTCATATCTTATGACTAGCATATAAGAGCTTATTTTCAAACATTTTTTATCTTTATCATAAAAAAACTTGATTATATGACAAAATTAATGTAGTGTTTATCTCAGAATTAAATTATGTCTAACACTTTCATAGAGGAATCCTACATGTTAAAGAAAATGATGATCGGTGTTTCTGCAGTTGTTTTGGGAATTAGTGTTGCCAACTCTGCAAAAGCCGAATGCGACGGTATTTATATGGCTATTCGTGCCGGCGGCGCTAATCCTACAATCGATGACGATGACAAAGGCTCTAATCGTTTTGATATCGGCGGAACAGACTTGATGGTTAGCGGTGCTTTAGGTTATCGTTACAAATATTTCCGCGGTGAACTTGAATATATTTGGCGCGATAATAACGAAGACAGCGAAACAATTACTATTTACGACCCTGATTTGGATCGTGAAATCGTTAGCGAAAGTACCGGTGAATTTAAATACAGATCATATATGTTCAATGTATATTGGGATTTAGCTCCTTATACATGGTTTACTCCGTATTTAAGTGCAGGTGTTGGTGTAAGCGAATTGGAATACAACTTCTCTTATAATAATGATGACAGTGGTTCTGACAGCTATGACAAAACACGTTTCACATGGTCTGTCGGTGCAGGTATTTCTGCTAAAATGACTAACCGCTTGAACTTGGATGTCGGTTATCGTTATTTTGACTTCGGCAAACTCGGCGAAGCTCAAATTCATAACCACGAATTTTATGGCGGTATCCGTTACGTATTCTAGTTTGAATATAGAAAAATTTAAGCCTCTCAATCGAGAGGCTTTTTTCTTAACATTGCTTAAACTTTTCAACATTTTTATTTTTCTCCTCAAAAACTCTTGACTCTTATATGATATATGTTGCACTAACTTATAAAATACCTACTACGGAAAAGAAAAATGGCTGACAAATTTTATCTGAATCAAGTACAATTTAATGCAGAAATAAGTCGCTGTCTTAATTGTAAAAATCAACCCTGCATGAAGGCTTGCCCTGCAGGTTGTAACCCTAACGACTTTATTCAATATGCCCAAAACAATGATTTTGAGAATGCGGTAAAAATAATTTGCAATGCCAATCCTATGGGGCAAACTTGCGGACTTGTATGTCCGGATAAATTTTGTATGAAAGCATGCACAAGAGCCAACATCGACTTTCCGATTAACATACCGAGAGTGCAAGCTACAATATTAGAAAAACATCGCAACAATAACAAAGAAACAGATATTGCATATAACAATAAACAGATTGCAATTATCGGTGCAGGTCCTGCCGGTATGGCTGCCGCCGAAAAACTCGCAAGTAACGGTTTTAGAGTCGCAATATTTGAAGCCTCCGACAAAATAGGCGGCGCCTTAAATATGATTCCCGACAATCGTTTGCCTTTTGAAGTTATCAAAAAAGACTGGGATTTTATCGCTCAAAACAAACTTATCAGTTTGCACCTCAATGCTTTTGTTACCAATCCCGAACATTTATTGCAAAGAGGTTTCTGTGCCGTTATCGTCGCTTCTGGAGAACCTAATTGTATAGATTTAGGTATAGAAGGAGAAGAATTTTCAATATCTTATCTTGATTACTTAAAAACACCGGAAAAATATGTATCATCAGGAAATATTGCCATCGTAGGCGGAGGCGCAGTTGCAACCGATTGTGCCGTTACAGCTCGTATAAACGGAGCCGATAATGTAGAAATGTTTATTCGTCGTCGTGTTTGCGATATGAGAATAACCGAAGAAGAGAGAAAAGCGCTTATAAAAAATAATATCGATTTAACTACGATGACAAAAATCAAAAAAATTACCAAAGAAAACGATAAACTCATTTTATATACTTGTAAAACTCATTTTATTAACGGAAAACTTGAAGAAATCGAAGGTACTACAATAAAACGCCCAAATTTTGATATGGTCATAAAAGCAATAGGAAGCTCTGCTCCAAAATGTGACGACAGCGAAAATATTTTCTATGCCGGAGACTGTAAAAACGGAGGTTCTACCGTTGTTGAAGCCGTAGCTTCAGGGAAAGACGTCGCACAAAAAATTATTGAAAAATTTTAGTTCAACAAAAAATACTCGCAGATTTCTGCGAGTATTTTCATTTGTTTTGATTATCGATTAAAATGCCCAAGATAAGCCGAACATTGCACGATAATCTGTTTCTGCGTCTTGTTGATGTTCAGGGTTTAAGCGAACCGCTATTTCGCCCTTAAACAATACATCTTCTTTAATTTCTCGATTGTGATACATCGCAAATTTATATTCTCTTGCAGACGGTTTTAAATCTGCTCGAACATTTTCACGATATATCTTATCCGAATAGTTATCTCTGCCGGTTGCTATATTG
>JAFYRQ010000060.1 GCA_017546885.1 Alphaproteobacteria bacterium | reverse complement strand
AACATTGATAGACGGCGATGAAATCGAAGTAACTAAACTTGGTAAAGTTGACACAGTCGAAGATAAGACTTTAGGTCGTGTTGAACTTGGTGGTAACATCGGTTTCAACGAGAACTGGTCAGCTTATGGTTGGGCTAACTACACCTTCGGCTCAGACTATGAAGCAACATCTCTTGGTTTAGGTCTCAACTATGCTTGGTAAAAATACCAATCATTATAACAACAAAAGGGAGGCGAATTGCTTCCCTTTTATGTTATTAGCTTATATTTTTTATATCTTGTAAAATTATTTTTTTTAGCATACCTTAAATATGAAGATTAATCATTTAGGAGAATTAAAATGCGGTTTTTATCTTTGTTAACACTATCGTTAATGGGGATTTCGGCTACCTGTACGGCAGCTGAAAAACTCGTCGGGGAAAGCGACAAGCTCAGTTTGGACATAAGTATATATAATCAAAATTTGGCTTTGGTTAAAGATGTTCGCAAAGTGTCATTAGAGCAAGGAGTTAATGATATTGCTTTTGAGGGTGTGGCTGAAAAAATAAAGTCAGAAACCGCAATTTTATATTCTGACGGTTTGACCGTTTTAGAACAAAATTATGACTACGATTTATTGACTGCCAATAATATTGTAGATAAATCGGTTGGAGATGTTGTAAAAACAGTTGTTCAAAATCCTACTACCGGAGAGAATATTTATAATAAAGCAAAGATAGTCAGTGCTTCGTACGGATTGCCGATTTTAGAATTTGATTATGGAATTGAAGCTAATTTTCCCGGTCGTTTGGTTTTTGAAAAATTGCCGGCAAGTTTGAGAAACAAACCGACATTGGTTGCTAAAGTAATCAGCGATACCGTTGCAAATAAAAATATATCTCTTGCATATTTGACTAACGGTATAAGTTGGAAAACAAACTATGTTGCTAAAGTTACCGACAAAGATAAACTTAATTTGACCGGTTGGGTAACTATTAATAATGAGTCCGGTATAGATTATAATAATGCCAAAGTGCAACTTATTGCCGGTAATGTAAACGAGGTTGTAAGCTATACGGCAAGACCGATGATGCTTAAGGCGGCTGTTAATGATATGGCTGTTGCCGAGAGTGCTTTGACAAGAGGGGCTTCGCAACAAGATTTAAGCGGATACCATCTCTATACTTTGCCGAATAAAACCACAATTAAAGATAAGCAAACAAAACAAATCAGTTTGATTGAGAAAAATGCGGTAAAATATAAGAAAGAGGCAAAACTTTCATCTCATCTTTATTTTTCGCCTAACTCCAACTCTCAATTTGAGCAGGTTCATCCGGAAATGTATTATGTAATCAATAACAACGAAGCCGATAATCTCGGTTTGCAACTTCCGGCGGGAATTGTACGTTTTTATGAAAATGATGATAACGGAAATTTGCAGTTTATCGGCGAAAATTCTATATCTCATGTTGCAAAAGGTGAAACAATTCGTTTGCGTTTAGGAAGTTTTGTTAATATGTTTGCCAACGGTAAAGTTAAACAAATTAAAAAACTTTCGGAAAGTGCGCCGATAAAAGACGGAACACGTTGTAATAATATAAAATCCGTTTACAGTTATGATGCGGAAATAGAGTTTACAAATTCCGGAAAAAATCCGCAAGAAGTTGTTTATACTCAAAATTTGCCGCAAGAAAGTGAAATTTTGGTTGAAAGTATCAAAGGAAGTTTGAAAAATGCTTCTACTTATGAGTGGCGTTTTACAGTTCCTGCGGACGGTAAGCAGGTGTTAAATTTTGTGATAAAAGCACCTAACACAAAGAGAGAATGTAACTAAAATTAAATCCCCGAAGTTATAATCTTCGGGGATTTTTTTATATCTGCGGGGTTAAAACCGATTTTGCAAATTCGATATCAAATTCTCGATTTTCACGTTTTTGCTTTATACAATCATTTTTCAAATGTCTGTCGTTCATAATGCAAAAATCAGGAGTTATACCGTTTTTATCCATTTTTTTACCGGACGGAGAATAAAATTGTCCGGTACTCAGAGCTAATCTTGCTTTGTTTTCAAACTGATAAACGTCTTGAATTGTGCTTTTTCCGAAAGTCGGAGTACCTATAACTTTAGCCTGTGCCTGTTCTTTTAATGCAGAGGTCAAAACTTCGGCAGAAGATGCGGTTTGAGCATCAACCAAAACAGCTAAAGGATAGTTATATGCTTTTTGATTTTTAGCTACATAATATTTATCTTCCGTTCCTTCTTTGCCTTTTACAATGGTAATAATTCCGTCATCAATGAAAAGTTTTGCAACTTCGATGGCAGAGTTAAGTTGTCCGCCTTTATTGCCTCTTAAATCAAGAATAATCCCTTTTACACGACTGTGACGAGCAATTGATTTTTTTATAAAATTTGCGGTGTTATTTTCAAAACTTTTAATTTTTATTGTCAGAAATTCTCCGTCAGAACTGTCATCAATAGCTGTTTCTATTATTTCATCTTCAATTTCATCGGAGTAGTGATATTTTGAGTGATTATCCAGAGAATTTACGG
This sequence comes from Alphaproteobacteria bacterium, assembly GCA_017546885.1. GTDB lineage: Bacteria > Pseudomonadota > Alphaproteobacteria > RF32 > CAG-239 > JAFUYI01. The sequence goes on along the minus strand of JAFYRQ010000060.1, from coordinate 4,269 downwards.
CATTAAACAAAACTTTTTCAGCCACGTGTCCGTCATAATTCTTTACTTTTTGAGATACTTTTTCGGCTTTTTTAACTGCTTTGTCGGCAATTTCGGCCCAAGTGTTAATATCGTTTTGGTCTTTAGGCTTATGCCATAAAGCTACTTGTTTTCTTTTATAATACATATAAACCATATCTTTACCGTCGGCAATGGTAAAGTTTTTATCAATTTCAGACAATCCTTTTAGCCCGTTTATAGTTAAGGATTCAATATTAACCGGAGTAATATGGTTATCGTTTATGGTGTTGTAAACGGTTGTAAATAAGATTTTGTCATTAGCATAAGTCGTTGTAAAAACAAGGCTTAAAGCAATAGTCAATATCATTTTTTTGAACATTTTGACCTCTTTTTATGTTTTGTTTTTTTCGTTTTTTTGTTTTTTGTTTCCGGCATTCTATCAGGAAGATATGCAAAAATCAACCCGCCGGTTACAGGTTCTGCTTCGGTAAGGCGAGCAGTAATATTATCGCCTAATCTGAATTTTAATTTTGTTTCTACTCCCCGCAGAGTTGTATCGGCATCTAACAGTTGATAAAAATCTCGCGGAAGGGTGCGCATGGGAATAAGTCCTTCGGCTCCAAGCTCTTCTATTCTGACAAAAATACCGGCATTACTTAATCCGCTTATTTTTAGCTCAAATTCTGCACCGGTGAGCGGTTTCAAATAAGATGAAATGTATCGGGCGGTAATATCTCTTTCAATAGCTACCGCCGTTCGTTCGGTAGTGCATAAATGTTCTGCTGTTTCTTCCATTGCTTTCAGGGATAAAATTTTTGTATCTTTTTCCATATTGCACGCAAAAATAATTAAGCGATGAATTATCAAGTCGGAGTAGCGACGAATAGGAGATGTGAAGTGCACATATTTTTTTAAGTTAAGCCCGAAGTGTCCGCAATTATGCGGAGAATATTTTGCCTGACATTGCAAACGAAGAACTAAATCATCTATACCGTGAGAATTATTTTTTTGTCGGCATATTTCAATGATTTTGTTTAAGTGTTTGGGGAGTAGTGCAGAATATTCCGGCAACCTTAATTTCAAGTCATTCAGCAGGGGTTTCAATTCCTGTAATTTTTCCTCTAACGGTTTTTCATGAATACGATACATTATCGGAGTTTTGAAATTAGAGAGAAAATTAGCGGCAGCAACATTAGCGGCAATCATAAATTCTTCAATCAGTTTGTTAGATGTAAGATTTTGTCTTTTTTCAATATTGCAGATTTCTCCGTTTTTAGAAAATTTTATTTTTACTTCGCAACCTTCAATTTCAAGAGTGCCACGAGATTTGCGAGCTTTTTCAAGAGCAAAATAAGCTTGATATAAAGGATTTATTACCGTGGTGAAAATTTGTTTGGTTAAAGAATTAAATTGTCCGTAAAAGGCATTATCAACTTCTTTGTATGTCAAACGAGCAACAGATTTGATAATTGCACGTTCAAAACGATAATTTAACAAATTTCCGTGTTTATCAATTTCCATAAAACAGGCTATTACCGGACGTTTTACTTTCGGGTTTAATGAGCATAAATCATTGCTCAAAATTTCGGGCAACATCGGGATAACCCTTTGAGGTAAATAAACGGAATTTCCACGTTTGTATGCTTCAGTGTCCAATCTGCTATGAGGTTTTACATAAAAAGCAACATCGGCAATGGCAACAATGATTTTAAAGCCGAAATCAGTAGATGTGGCATAAACTGCGTCATCAAAATCTTTGGAATCATCTCCGTCAATAGTAACAAAGGGGAGGGAGCATAAGTCTGTTCTTTTTGTTTGATTGAAATCGTCAAAATTTTTACATTCAAGCAGGGTAGCTTCATCAAAAGTTTCGGGGATTTTATATTTTTTCGTTACCAGTATTTCATCTAACAAAGATAATGAAAAAGTTCCGTAATTTTTAATCAGTTCAGCTTCATTTGAACGACGATTATTGGTAGGCATAATTTCTACCAAATCGTTATTATGCAGATTTTTTATTGTTCCCAAAAGGTAAGGTTGTCGGTTTTTATCACAAGGTTTAACCCAACATACACCGTTTTGTTTATATACGGTTCCAAAAATCTCGATCAGATTTTCGGTGGTTTCCATAACTGTTTTTTTAGAATGTGAAAATTTTATTTTTGGCATTATTTCAACTCTGCAATAAGCGGTGTATGATCTGAGGGTTTGTTATCTTTACGAGGGTTTTTATCTACATTGCAAGAAAGCAAATTATCCACAGCCGGAGCTGATAAAAACAGATAGTCAATTCTCATTCCGAAATCTGCAGAAAAGGCATTTCCGGTATAATCCCAAAAAGTATAACCTATGTCTGCCGGGTGAAGACTGCGAAAAGCATCATAGAATCCCAGAAAAGAAAGTTGTTTCAAGCGAGTTTGAACTTCCGGTCTGAATAAGGCATTACCTTTGAAAATTTGCGGATTATAAACATCTTTATCCGATAGAATTATGTTAAAATCTCCACCTAAAATGACCGGTTGAGGCAATGTTGCAAGATTTTTTATATGTTCTAAAAAGGCATCAATCCATTTAAGTTTATATTCAAATTTTGATGTGTCGTTTGCGTTGTTATATGGCGGATTGCCGTTAGGAAGGTAGATAGAAGCAACGCGATAAGTTGTATCTTTAATTGTTACGTTTGCCTCCAAATAGCGCATTTGTTCGTCATTAAAATTGGGCAAATTTTCATGTATTACGTTTATCTTTCCGGTGCTCAATATTGCGACACCGTTATAGCTTTTTTGCCCTAGTATTCTGGCATCATAACCGCAAGCCGCTAATTCAAAGAAAGGAAAATTATTATATTCTGATTTAATTTCTTGCAATAAAACTATATCAGGTTTTTCTGTTTTTAGCCACGAACACAGGTTTTCAATACGTGCATTTATCGAGTTTACATTAAATGTTGCTATTTTCATAAATTTAAGCCTTTACTATTTTATCATTTTTAATGTATATTACTTTTGTTCTTGTGAAAAGTAAAAAAATTAGGAGATAGGAATGCTTGATAATTTTTCTGATAATTACAGACGAGATGACGAAGAAGTGTTGAATGAATTTCGTCAGAAACAAGTCAATTTTGATTTAGAAGAAAGAAAAAACGAAATAGACAATTCTCGCAGTCTTTTTATCGGAGCTTTAGCCGGATTGTTTATGGCCGGTATTGTAGGTTGGTTTGTTTTAGCACCTCGTTATCAGACTAATAATGAAGATAATATTCCGTTGATTTCTCGTCCGCAACAACCGGTTAAGGTTTTGCCGGCAGGTATGAACGAAGTTGATGTAAAATCTCAAGACAGAAGCGTGTATGATGTTCTGGATAAAAATGAACCTAAAGAAGAAAACACAAATATTGTAGAATCTACAGAAACTCCTAATTCAAAAGCTATTGAAAAATTGGTTGAAGAAGTTGTTGCCAATGCTCCGGAAACTCCTACTCCTGAAGTTGAATCTCTTACTGCCGTTGCCGTAGCTCCGGTAGCAGAAGTAAAAGAAGAAGTTAAGACCGAAGAAACAAAGGTAGAGGAAGTAAAAACGGAAACCGCAGCTGTGGCTGAAGAAACAGTTGCTCCCGAACCGGTTAAAGAAGAAGTAAAAGTTGAAGAAGTAAAAAAAGAAGAAGTTGTTAAAGTTGCAGAAGCAACAAAACCTGTTAATGAAATCAAAAAAGGAACATGGTCTGTTCAGTTAATGTCTTCTCCGAACAAGCCTGCTGTTGAAAAATCTTGGACAACAATGTCTAAAAAATATTCTATGCTTAAAGATTTGCCTTACGAAGTTGAAAAAGCAGATTTGGGTGCCAAAGGTGTGTTTTATCGTTTGAAAGCGGGTTCTTTGCCGACAAAAGCTGATGCAACAGCTTTATGTTCAAAGTTGAAGTCAGCAGGCGGCAGTTGTTTTGTGGTTAAAAAATAATGTCATTATTTCAACTGATACTAGCACTTATTCCGGTATTTTTTTCCATTGTTTTGCATGAAGTTGCACATGGTTATGCAGCTTTGAAATGTGGTGACGACACAGCTAAACGAAACGGAAGATTGTCGTTAAATCCGTTGGTACATGTTGATAAGTTCGGCACAATATTTTTACCGTTGATGTTGCTATGGGCAGGAGCTCCGTTTTTGTTCGGATGGGCAAAGCCGGTTCCGGTAAATTTTAATCGCTTAAAAAATCGTCGCAGAGATATGGTGATTGTTGCATCTGCCGGAATTGTCGTAAATATGATTT
>JAFYRQ010000059.1 GCA_017546885.1 Alphaproteobacteria bacterium | reverse complement strand
GGATTAGTGCAAAATTAGCAGATGTTGCTATATCGTCTCTTGCTTTAAATGAGATTGCCGTTTACGGACTTATTATATTGTTGCCTATATTCATGGTGTGGTTTTTATGGGCGCTATTTTATGGTTTTTGTCAACAGCTTTCACTTCAGAAACAAATAGCCAAATTGTCTGTGCAAATCAATAAAAATCAAGAATATACGGATATTATTGCTCAAAATATAATAAAAGGTGCACAGCAACATGCTCATGCTTTTGCTCTCGGAAAAATAGAGATGTACATAAAAGAAACAAATGAAATCCTTGCCGATATACTGCAAAGATACCATTTGTTGAACGAAAAAAATATGATGAAAATATGGGAAACCGTAAATTTAGGTAACCATTGGGGTTTTGCCAGAGCCTTCGTGGATTTGCGAAATTCGATTCCTGATTTTGAAGATAAGATAACGGCGGCAGCTCGCAAAGAAAAACTTTTATCGGGAAGTCTTATGGAATTTTGTGCTCGATACACAAAATTGTTGCACCTACTAAAAGAACATGACGAAGAAAATATTATTCAAGAAGTTGTTGAAACAGGTGTTTACGGACGAGTATTTACCATATTTGCTCCGATTGTTCAAAAGTTGCAAGAAAATCCGCAGGAAGAACCGGTAAATGCCGAGGAAGAAAAAATTGTTCCGGAGCCGATAGTCTTAAAAGAAGAAGAGTGTTTTTTCAAAGATGCTATTGTTGAAAAAGTTGATGAAAAAACAGAAACATCACAACCGGTTGCGGAAGAAAAAGAAGAAAATAAAATGCCGGAAATAAAGATTGAAAAACCGGAAGAAATGCCCGAATTTATTTCTACCGCAAAAGAGCTTAAAGCTGATAAAAAAGAATCTTCTGCTAAAAAAGAAAAGAAAAATAATAAAAAATCTTTTTGGAATAAATTTTTGAAAGAAAATGAAAAAGAAGAGGAAGAAGACGATTCGCAAATAGACCCGTTATCTCTTGCTTTGAGGCGTAGTTTCGGGGCTGACGAAAAGCCAAAAGCTCCGGCAGTAGTAATCGAAGAAGTTCCCGTAAAAGAGGAAGAACCTATGGTAACGGCTCCTGTTGTAACAGAGGAGAATATCGAAGAAAAACAACCGGAAAATGAAACAAAAGACACAACTCGTTTTGCATTTGCAAGTACGGACGAAACTTTGAAAAATTTGCAAAAAGAGTGGGCAGAAATGCAAAAACCGGAATTAACAGCGCCAAACAACGAAGCAGAAAAGCAAAATGATGAATAAATTTTTGCTGACATTGTTTTTAATTGTGTTTCCGATTTATGCGCATGCACAGATTTTGGATAAGATAGCTCTATACGGTGATGCAAAATATAACGGGGATTGGCAAAATTTTGAATACACAAATCCGGATGCTCCGAAAGGCGGAAGAGTTGTTTTGCCCGCGTACGGAACATTTGATAATTTCAATCCTTTCATATTTAAAGGGATAGCCGCTACGCAAGTGGTTGACATAACACTCGATTCTCTGGCGTTTACACCTGCAGATGATGTTACCGTTGCATATCCTTTGTTGGCAAAGTCATTTGAACTGACTAAGGATTATGTAGGATTTTTTCTTGATGAACGAGCAAAATTCAGTGACGGCTCACCGGTTTTGGCCGAAGATGTTATTTTTAGTTTTAACAGTTTAATTGAGAAAGGGGCTCCGTTATACAAAGTCTATTATGCAGATGTTGACCGAGTTGAAAAGGTTGGTGAGCGCCATGTTCGTTTTTGGTTTAAACCTGAGAGCAATAATAAAGAATTGCCTTTAATCATTTCGCAAATGAAAATTTATTCCGCCAAAGACTGGGAGGGTAAAGATTTTTCGAAACCGATACTAAAAGCTCCTCTCGGAAGCGGGCCATATATATTGGAAAGTTTTTCGCCTAACAAATATTTGATATTTAAGCGCAACCCTAATTATTGGGCAAAGGATATTCCTGCAAGACGCGGTTTTTATAATTTTGATGAAATTCGTTATGATTATTATCAGGATACGACCGTAACTTTGCAGGCTCTTTTTGCCGGCAATATAGATATGAGAGAAGAATATATCGCAAAAATTTGGGTTACCGGTTATGATAACGAATTAGTGAAAAACGGCTCGATAATAAAAGAAAATATTCACCATAATAATACTGCCCGATTGCAAAATTTCGGTTACAACCTGCGTAGGCCTAAATTTGCGGATAAAAGGGTTCGTGAAGCAATCGACTGGGCGTTTAACTATGAATGGGCAAAAGAAAATCTTTTTTATAATCAGTATGAGCGCCTATACAGTTATTTTACTAATAGCGGAATGGAAGCTAAAGGTCTGCCGACGGGAAAAGAGCTGGAGATATTAAATCAATATAGAGATGAATTGCCGGAAAGCATATTTACGCAAGCTCCGTCAAATCCTGTTTATAAAGATATACAATCTTCAAGAGAAAATCTTCGTTATGCGGTGAAACTCTTAAAAGAGGCAGGATATGATTTTGTTGACGGTAAAATGACGAATTTGAAGACAGGAGAGCGTTTAGAGATAGAAATTTTAAGTAATTCGGCTAACGGAAGCTCGTTTACACGAGTTATGTTGCCGTTTATCAGTAATTTGGCAAAAATCGGTATCAGAGCCGAATTTCGCAATTTAGAGGTAAATGTTTTCAAAAACAGATTAGATAATTTTGAATTTGATATGGCTATAATAACTTTTCCGATTAGTCAGCTTCCCGGAAACGAGCAAAAAGAATTTTGGGGAAGCCAGGCTGCAGACATAAAAGGAAGCTACAATCTTCTGGGAATAAAAAATTCGGTAATTGATAAATTATTGGACCAGCTTGTAAAAGCACAAAATAAAGAAGAATATGTAGCTCATATAAAAGCTTTAGACCGAGTTTTGCTTAACGGACATTATATGATAATGCAGTGGTATTCTCCGCATCAAAGAGTTGCGTATCGTAACCGCTTCGGTCATAAAAAAACAGATTTGAATGTCGGTTTTCAACCGGACACATGGTGGATAGACGAGGGAAAATAAATGCGTAATTACATTATAAAACGTTTGCTCTTAATTCCTGTGACACTTTTGGGTATATTGTTGATAAATTTTGCCATAATCCAAATGGCACCCGGAGGACCGGTTGAACACGTTTTGGCGCAATACAGAGGAATGAACACCGATGCAAAATCTCAACTTACCTCGTCGGTACAAATGAACACTTCCGCAAGCCGTTACCAAGGAGCTCAAGGGGTGCCGGAAGAATTGGTAAAAGAATTGGAAAAACAATTCGGTTTTGATAAACCGGTACACGAACGTTTTTGGAAAATGATAAAAGACTATGCTCGTTTTGACTTCGGACGCAGTTATTATCAGGATAAAACCGTGTGGCAACTGATAGTAGAAAGAATGCCGGTGTCTGTTTCTTTAGGATTGTGGTCAACATTGATAATCTATCTTATCGCTATTCCTCTGGGAATAAAAAAAGCCGTAAAAGACGGGTCAAAATTTGATGTATGGTCTTCTGTTGCGGTAGTAATCGGTTCGGCAATTCCGGTATTTTTATTTGCGGTGTTTTTGATAGTATTTTTCGCCGGAGGTACTTATTTTCATATATTCCCATTGCGAGGATTGACCTCAGATAATTGGGAAAGTCTTTCTTGGTTCGGCAAAATAACGGACTACTTTTGGCATATCGCTTTGCCTGTAACGGCGATGGTTATCGGCGGTTTTGCGAGTTTAACCATGTTAACCAAAAACTCTTTTTTGGAAGAGTTGGGTAAACCGTATGTTTTAACCGCAAGAGCCAAAGGCTTGAGCGAAAATCGTGTTTTGTACGGTCACGTATTTCGCAATGCAATGCTTATTGTTATAGCAGGATTTCCGTCATTATTAATAAAAATGCTGTTTACCGGCTCACTGCTGATTGAGGTTATTTTTTCATTAAACGGATTGGGCTTGTTGGGGTATGAAGCAATCACTACCCGAGACTATCCGATAATCTTTGGAACTCTGTACATATTTGCATTGCTCGGGTTGGTCTTAAAGCTCATTAGCGACATAACTTATTCTCTCGTCGATCCACGCATAAATTTCAGCAAAATTTAATAAAAATTTTGTAACAATCTGTAACAAGATGTTAGGAGTATTTTGTCTTAAATTGTGGTATATTCCCGCCCAGATTAAATCTGTTTCAACAATTTACAAAAGGATTCTATAAATGGGAAAATTAAAAGTTGCAGTTATCGGTGCCGGCATGATGGGTAAAAACCACATTAAAACCTACAAAAATATGGCAGATGTGGAATTGGTCGGCGTTTATGATGTGTTCCCCGAAGCTGCAAAAAATGTTGCTGAAATGTTTGGAATTAAAGCTTTTTCTTCTATGGAAGAAGTTGCGAAAAATGTTGATGCCGTAAGTGTTGTTACAACTTCTATCACTCACGCTGATGTTGGTGAGTTTTTCCTTAATAAAGGAATTCACTGTATGATGGAAAAACCTTTGGCTACTTCTCCGGAAGGTTGCCAACGTTTGATTGATGCTGCTGCAAAAAATAATGTAATTCTTTGTGTAGGTCACATCGAACGTTTTAATCCGGCCGTTGAACAGATGTCAAAAATTTTATCTGACACATCAAAGATTCGCTCATTGACAGCACAAAGAATGTCAGCTGCTTCAGGTCGTATTACCGATGTTTCCGTTGCTATGGATTTAATGATACACGACGTTGAAGTGATTCAATCTTTGGTAAAATCTCCGGTAGTTAATGTTCAGGCTGCTTGTGTAAAAACTCCTGACCATCCGGAAGGAAAAGATTATATCACCGCTTTGCTCGAATTTGAAAATGGTGTAACCGCAAATATTACATCAAGCCGTATCACACAAGCTCGTGTTCGTACATTAACAGTTACAACCGATACAAACTATATTGATATGGATTTCATCAATCAAAGCATTAACGTTCACTCACAAGGTCGTATGCCTTATGTCAACCAAGAAAGCATTCCTGAATGGATGAATTATGGCTTGAAGGGCAGTGTTGAACAGTTGTTTATTCCGACAAACCAACCTTTGTTGGCAGAGTTGAACCACTTTGTAAAATGTATTAACGGAACAGAAACTCCACGCATTAGTGGTCAAAATGCTTTTGATGCTTTGAAAGTTATCTGGGAAGTAGAAGCAAAACTCGGCTTTATTTCTGAAAGCGAATTTGCAAATTATAATATCAAAGCTGCTGCATAGTTGTTATGACACAGCGATATAAGATTGTTATAGAATATGACGGAACCGACCTTTTAGGTTGGCAAAAACAACTTGATGGTCCCAGTGTTCAGGAATATTTAGAAAAAGCAATCTATGGATTTTTACAACAAACAACCGAAGTGTATGGAGCCGGCAGAACAGATGCCGGCGTTCATGCTTTGGCACAAGTTGCACATTTTGATTTAGAGT
>JAFYRQ010000058.1 GCA_017546885.1 Alphaproteobacteria bacterium | reverse complement strand
CTATGTCACCTTTGGTATCTATGGTATATTTAACTCCGGATTGAGTTGTAGAATACCCGTTGTTATCGGTCGGATGTGCAGCTACGTAGGCATCTGTCTGATTTGCAGGGGTTGTTTGAGAGGCTTGTGCAACAGCATCGGTTTTTATAACTTCATCGGTTTGAACTGGCGTTGTAATAACCGGTGCGGCAGCATTTTTTATGGCTTCGTCAATCTTTTCTTGCGGAATACCGTGGTCAATCCCGTACTTATCCATTTGAGTATCAAAATGGCGCAAGAATGCCGCTTGTTCGGATGTTAATTGACCTCCGGAGGATAATATATCTTCAGCAATAGCTTTTTGAATTGTTGCATTTTGACAAACCCCTATAGCCCTTGAACTTACAATATTGTAATTAGAACTTTTTATTTGTCCGTTTGCCGTAGAATATACTCCATCCTTACCTTTAGTTATATCTGCCTGCATATCATTCAACATATCTCGGTCAACCGAAACATCACCATTATATGCAAGCCTAAAACCTTGACCATTTTCTCCCGGTGTTAGTGTATATTTTATATTTACTCCGGGTTGGCTTATCTCAACAGGTGCATTTTCAACAGGAGCAACATCTTGTTCGTTTTCCGGAGTAGTTACCGGTTGTTCCTGATTTTCGGGAACAGTCTTTTCTCCCGGAGTAGTTGCCGGTTGTTCCTGATTTTCAGGAACGGTCTTTTCTCCCGGAGTAGTTGCCGGTTGTTCCTGATTTTCGGGAACAGTCTTTTCTCCCGGAGTAGTTACCGGTTGTTCCTGATTTTCAGGAACGGTCTTTTCTCCCGGAGCAGTTGTCGGCTGTTCCTGATTTTCGGGAACTGTCTTTTCTTCCGGAGTAATTGTCGGTTGTTCTTTGACTTCTGTATCTGCAAGCTCTTTTACCGTATTCTGGTTTGCGGTATATCCCCTTGCTTCTGCTTCTAAAGCTTGAGCATCAGGACCAACAAAATTACCTCTGGCATCAAAATGGTCGCCGGCAAATTTGACCATATCTTCAAGTTTGTCAGCCGGAATTTTTCCTTCTTCAAACATTTTTTGCAGTGATGATGAGGTCATAACCTTACCGCTCGGCACATCTCCTACGGCAGGATTTTCATTGCCTTCCATAATCAAAGTTGCAGCACGAGGATAACGTTTGAACAACATATCCAAATCGTGTTTTTGTTCTGAAGAAAGATTATTTATATCAATGTTATCTGTTGCAGGTGTTAATCCCTCGTTATAATCTTCCGCAAAAATGGGATTTTCTTGAGTTGAAACCTCCGGTCTTCCTGCAAAACGCAATTTATCGCTGATTAGAGTGTTTTCATCACCCGTCAAACTTCCCAGGCTTTCTCCGGCTTTTTCCATATTTGCCGCCGGAACATCTGCACCGGATGCTGCATCAATGTCCCCGCTAGGTGTTTGTGCTTGAAAGTCTTCTGCTCTTGCACCAAAAGCTCCCGCAAGAGCCAAACCGAAGGTAGAACCGGCGATTGCGCCCCAACGACGACTATTCTTTTCTCTGCGAAGACCGTCAACTTGTGCCGCTTTATCATTAAGAACTTTTATCTGCCCTTGATTTATTTTTATATTTTGTTGCTGTAATATGGTTTGTGCATATAAGGCAGGATTTGATGAACGAAGTTTAAGTGATTTTTTATCCGTAGGTAAATTTTTTACCCCGTATTGTTGCAATAAGGCATCAAGTTCTTGCTCGGCTTGTCTTTGTTGTGATGCGGCAATTTGGCCTGTTACCATTCCGCTGGTTACACTTACTGTTGTTGAAGCAAGAACTCTGCTGTTTTTAATGACAGCCTTCCCCATCTTGGTTGCAGTTTCTCCGACATCACTCCACGTGATATTTTTTGCTTTATCAACTAAATCTCCCCAAGAGATATTGGCAGCAAAATTAGAGAAAGTTTCCCTAAAACCATGCTCGGCAATCTTCCCCGCCAAACCTGTGACGGCACTAGCCCCTTGCTCAGCTAAGGCATCGGCCCCAAAACCGACCGAAACGGCTGTCAAAACCCCCGAAGCTACCAAACCAACGGCTTCTTTTCTGTTTTCTTTAGAACGGAAAAACTCTCCATAGCTTTTATACGGAAAATCTTTTCCTTCAGCCAATGCTTTTTGTTTTTTCTCTTCAAATTGAGCTTTATTCTTTTTCACATTTTGGTATAGCTTAACCCCCGAATATACCGCTAATCCGGCAACTCCTGTCGTAAAACCGATAGCTCCGGTTGTTGCTATTGATTTTGCAAGCGGGTACAATTTGGGATATTTTTTAGTTACTTTTTCATCCCAAGCTTTTACTTTACCCCAAATTTCTTTCGCCTTTGCTTTGATAGACATACGTTTAGCAACATTAACAATATTGGTGCTACGAATACAAACCACACTTGCAACCGCAGATTTCAAAACATCTTTGCGAGAGAAAGTATCTTTATTAAACTCTGCCCTTGCATTATTTATGGATTCTTTGAAGCGATTGAAAAGACTAATTTTTGCACCAAACAGACCTATATGTTTTCTGGAAGCATTTATATCTTCTTCTTTTACTTTACTTTCAGGATTACGTTCTGCCTCATGTAACAGATAAGAAAGTGCAACTAAATCATCACCTTCTACTTTATCGGCTTTTCCGGCACGAGAAATTACGTCAAAAACTTCTGATTTTAGCGGTTTGTTATATTTATTACAACCTTTACAAATTCTGGCTGCTTCTGCGAGACTTAATTCTTCTCCTTTAGCGATTTTTTCTTCTGCCGCTTGTATTTCTTCTTCATTTGCCGCCTCAATATGTTCTTCCGGATCTTCGAGTTTTGCGGCAAGTTCTAAATCTTTTTCCGTAACTTTGGGAAGTTCTCCGTTTTCGGCAATAAACAACTGTTGTTGATATTCTCCCCAAAGTTGTGTTGATGTTTCATCCAAAACCCCGTTTAAGACACTGATATAAGCCAATCTGTTAGCATCTTTATTTTCGCTTGGGGCTTTTTTAGACAACTTTTGCAAAGTTTCAAGCCTTGCCAGTTCCATTATTTCTTCATATTCTTCTTTGTTGAGAGAAGAAAAGAAACCTTGCCAACCTTCAAATCCGGCAGTTATTACATATTTTTTGCTGCCATCTGCGTTTTCCTTTACGGCTATCGGAGAAATATCTTTAGTTTCTTCGTCCCAAGCATCTCCATTAGCTGAAATATCTGTATTTTCATCTATACCGGTAAGACCATTTTGTTCATCAAATAACAATACGGCTGCTGCAATTTTATCATCTCGTTCTTTATCATCTTGGATTTTTTCTGCCAATTTCAATACATTTATGCAGTTTTCATATTCTATGGCAGCTTCAGGTGTCAGGGTATCAAGATTGATTTCATTAACTTTCTGTTGAGCATAAGTTTCTATTTTTTCCAAGCCACTAATAATTTTCGCCTTATCCATAACTTCTGCTCTATTTGTTCCGTCAAGAGCATCTTTAGTTATTTCTTCCAATATTTTTTGCTTTGCTTCACTGACTTTTAGCCCTAAAGATCCGTCTATGGCATAATTTAGGAGGTAAGAATATATTTCGGACAAATTACCCGCTGTTTCAAGATTTTCCAAAGAATTCAAAATCTTTTCTACTTCTTTATCTTCCATAAATATTCTCCTTGACATAGTAGTTGCATTTTATTCGACAATAATACGATAAAGTTTAAATTTAGTCAACGGCTTTTGTCGTTTTTGTCAACGAGCTTGAAGGAATCTTAAAAGAAGAAACTAATATCTGAAATGTTTATGAGACAGACGATGAGGTTTATGATGGCGATGATGGTGGTCGTCATCATAATAATCTTGCAATAACGCACCTACTGCAACTCCCGAACCGAAAATCAGCGCATTTTCAATTTGAGCATTATCCGGTTGCGGACGCGGTTTGCGGTAATAGTATATACTGTCATCGGTATTGTTATTATCCTTTTTCTCCGATGATGAGTTTTTTATATATATGTCGGAATCGTTATTTGCTTTTTTTGTAACCGTAGTAGTTGTTGTGGTGGTAGTCGTAACAACTGTTTCCGCAAAAACATCGGCAACAACAGAAAACACAAACAAAAAGGCTATTACAAAACATTTTCCGGCCATATCTACCTCTCCTTTTTAAGATAAGTGTTCATATAACACTTTACAACCTAAAAAAATCATAATCAATCCGGCTAAAATTTGCAAATATTTTGTAGGAAATTTTTGAAAACAACAAGTCGATAAAAAAGCTAAAAACGAACAAACAAAGCAAATTATGCCGATAATCAATGCCGAAACAAAAATATTTACCGGCATAAAGTATAATGTAACGCCGGCAACACAGGCATCTATACTTGTAGCAATACCTATCATAAACAATGTCGAAAAACTTAATACTTCATGGGGTTTATCTTCGTCATTTTTCTCCCGAAAAGCATCAATAATAACGTTTATTCCCAATATAAGGAAAACAACAAAAGCAAGCCAATGGTCAAAAGCTTCAATATATTGATGAACGGTTTTGGTGGCAAACCAACCGATAATCGGCAATACAAATTGTCCTAATCCGGTAGCAAAACTCAGCAAAAACGCATTTTTAACAACATTTTTCTTAAACAAAAGACCATAAGAAAACGCTGCCGCTGAAGCATCGGCAGAAAGAGCAAAAGCTAAAAGAACAACACCAAACATCGATTTTCCTCATAAAGGTTGACAATGTTGGTGTTGTATAAAAAATAAAAAGTAAAATCAAGCTTTAATTTGAAATACTCAAATTATGAGCTTCCGGACGACCTTGCTTGTCAGGAATAATATCAAACGAAACTTCTTGACCTTCAGTGATATAATCCAAGCCCGATTTCTGGATCGCCGTTATATGAACAAAAATATCTTTTTCAGTATTCGGAGCTTTTATAAAACCATAGCCCTTTTTATTGTTAAACCATTTTACCGTACCATTTAGCATTTTAGTTCCCTTTGCAAAAAATTAAACCATGTCAACTGTATGCGACTTTTTTTATTTATTCATACAATTAACATTTTCAAGGGAAATAAAATTATTTTTTCATATTTTTTATTTTTTCGGCAAGCTTCTTGGCATTATCGATAATTTCTTTTTCTCCGGCAACTTTTCCGTTTTCCATAATCAGACGACCATCGCAGATTACATCACAAACACATGAACTGTCAGCAGAATATACCATATTTGAAATTATATTATAATTCGGGGTCAAAAATACATTATCCAAATCAACTAAAAGGCAATCAGCCAAACATCCTTCTTTTATTTCTCCGGCATCAATACCAAAAGCCTTTGCTCCGTTTGTCGTTGCAACTTTGTATATATCCTGAGCCTTTCCGCCTAATGCAGAATTAGATTCGGCTTTAGCAACGAGCGAACAAAATTTCATCGAATCCAACATATTTAAATTATTGTTAGAACTTGCTCCGTCTGTTCCTAATGTTATATTTTCCGGCATTGCTTCATACAATTTTTCAAACATAAACATACCGGAATTAAGTTTCAAATTAGAAATCGGGTTCGTTGAAATATAACAACCGCGTTTTTTGATGATTGCAATATCTTCATCAGATAAATGAACCGCATGAGCCAAAATGGTTTTAGGTGTCAATAACCCTAAACTGTCAAGCTTTGCAACCGGAGACATCCCCCATTTTGCAAAGCAATCATCAACTTCCTGTTTTGTTTCGGAAACATGAATTTGCATAAACCAACCTTGTTTTTCGGCTGTTTCTTTTGCAAACTTAAATAATTCGTCAGAAACGGTATAAACCGCATGACAAGACAAGCACTTTATAATTCTTTGCGGACAGGGATTAGGAAAATCGATAAAGTTTGCCGTATCAATCTTTTTTTGTTCGGCTTTTTGTTCATCAAACAAATCCATTTCAACACGAGATATTGCGGCTCTTATCCCCATATCAGCAACGGCTTGCATTGTGCGTTCTCCGAAAAAATACATATCGGCAAAAAACACCGTACCGGATTTTATCATTTCGAGAATCGCCAACCGACTAGCAACAGCAATATCATCTTCGGTTAATTGGTCTTCTATCGGCCATATATCCTCGTTGAGCCACTCAAAAAGAGGTTTGTCATCACCAAAGCCACGCAAAATAGACATTGCCGCATGATTATGCGTATTATAAAAAGCCGGAAGTATCGCTTTGTTGCTGCCGTCTATGATTTTCTCGGCATTAACTTCTATATTTTGGGCAATACTAGAAAACTTATTCCCCTCAATAAGAACATCTGTTGTTTGATTGTTGTGCAAAACATTTTTTATTAAAATTGACATCTTTTTTTCCTAATTTATGCTATGAGTTATGAACTAACTTAAAACAGATTGAATAAATATGGAAGACAAAATTTTAGAACAGCGCTTTATTGATATCGAAATCAATTTGGCAAATCAGGAAAAAATGCTCGATGAGCTTAATTCGGTAGTAATTGAGCAAGGGAAACTCATTGATATTTTGCGTAAGCAGAATAAAATTCTTTTTGAGGCCTTAAAAGAAGATACGGTGAAGCCGCTTAGTGAAGAAACTCGTCCTCCGCATTATTGAAATTTGAAACAGCGTGTTTATATTATGATAAACTTATTATATTGAGGAGAAAAACTATGAGTGATGATAAACAATGGGTATGCACTGTTTGCGGATATATTTATGATGAAGAAACACCATTTGAAGAATTACCTGAAGATTGGGTATGCCCCGTATGTGGTGTAGGAAAAGACTTTTTCGAACAAAACTAATCCGTAGTTCTGGCTATCGTTAAAACATCTACGGATTTTGCTCCGGCTTTTTTCAATACGGAAGCACATTCTTTTATTGTGGACCCGGTGGTTAGAACATCATCGATGAGGATTATTCTCTTACCTTTGATGTTTTCCGGATGTTTCACACTAAAAGCATTTTTGACATTATTAACCCGTTGGCGACCGGAAAATTCCACTTGCGGACGGGTTTTCTTATGTCTCACTAAAGAGAATCGGTCAACCGGAATATCAATCATTTTGCTTAATTTATCCGCTAACAACACAGATTGATTATATTTGCGTTTTATTAAACGTGAATAGTGCAAAGGAACAGGAATTAAAACATCTGCTCCTTGCGAAAAAATGTCTTTTCCCGCAATTTTGAGCATTGCCGCCAAAAGTGTGGCATTTTCCGTTTTATCAAAAAACTTGAACCCTAAAATTAAATTTTTATCACTGTTGTCATAAACAACTGCAGACCGCATTGTTCTGAAAAAATGTCTTTTCTTTCCTGCACAAACAGCACATAACATTTTTCCGTCCGCTGTTAATTCATTTATGGGATGACCACATTTGTAACAATAAGGAGGGGTAATAAAATTTATTTCTTCTACACACTTATCACATAAGTATCCGTCTTCAAACAAAACCTTTCCGCATTTCAGACAACGACGCGGAAAAATGAAATTAAGCAAATTTTCAAATATTTCAAAGAGCATTATTTGAGTATATTCTTCAATTCTTCATGGATTTGATTAATATTATCAACAAGAATTATTCCGGCATCGGTCATAGTTTTCCTTTTCCCCTCTGCCGTAATTCTGCCTCGAGTGATAATATCTCCGGCATAACCTACATGACGTCGAAAAGTGAGATTATTTCCGGCGATAAAACTTATAATCGGCTTTTTGTTTTTTTGTTGTGCATACCATTCGGCTCCCTGTTCTTCAAACATTCCGCCCATTTGTCCGACCATGACGATAGCATCCGTATTTTCATCTTCATGAAACAGTTTTAAGACATCAATGAAATTTATACCGATAACCATATCATCACCGATACCGACAACGGTTGATTGTCCCTCTCCGGCACGATGAATTTCAAGAACAGCCTCATAGGTCAAAGTGGAAGAACGAGAAACAACACCAATTCTTCCTTTATTATGGATGTTTTCGGGGGATATGCCTAATCTGGCCTCATCAGGAGTTATTATTCCGGGAGTATTTGGACCGACAAACTTTATATCACTACCCTTTAGTATGTTTTTGACCTCTAACATATCTTTGACCGGAACGCTATCCGAAATACATACAATAAGCTTTAATCCGGCTTCAACAGATTCTCTTACTGCCGACTTTACCGAACGAGCAGGAACAAATAAAACCGTGGCATCTGCTCCCGTAGCAGCAACCGCCTCTTTTACATTATCAAAAACAGGGACTCCCAAATGGATTATTCCGCCCTTTCCGGGGGTAACACCGGCAACAACATTTGTTCCGTAATCTATTGAACGTCTAACGTGGAAAGAAGCTTGCGTTCCCGTAATACCTTGAACAAGGACTTTTGTATTTTTATCGGCAAGAATTGACATTATTCACTTTCCTCCACCGCTTTTATAATTTTTGAAACGGCATCTTCCATATTATCGGCCATAATCAGCGGAAGCTTTGCCTGTTCAAGAATATTTACGGCATCATCTCGGTTAGTTCCTTCAAAACGTACCACCAACGGAATATTCATTCCTACTTCGGCTGCTGCATCAATAATTCCGTCAGCAATTAAGTCACATCGCAAAAAACCGCCCAAGATATAGATTATTATACCTTCAACTTTAGGATTTGTCGCAATAAGCTTTATTCCCGAAGCAATTTTATCTCTATCTACACTTCCCTTAACATTTAAGGAACAGGCTATTGCATTATTCCCCTGTTTTAGAGTGTCAACCATAGCCAGAGCAAGTCCGGAACCGTTTACTATGCAACCGATATTTCCTTCATATTCACTATATGCAAAGCCGTATTTCGAAGCTTTTAACTCTCTCTCCTCTATTTCATAATCATCTTTCAAACGTTCTAATTCCGGATGACGTGACAAACCTCGGTTGTCAACTCTGATTTTGGCATCCAGTGCTATAATTTCGTTATTTTTTAATACTCCGGCCGGATTTATTTCAATCATCAAAGCATCATTAGATACAAAAGTCTTAAATATTCCTCTTATAAACTTATGAAAACTTTCTGCACTCTTATTTTGAAGTTTTAAAAAACTCATTATCTGACCTGTTTGAGCATGTGTCGGACCGTTCAAATCAATAGGAATACGCAATATTTTATCAGGATGATTTGCCACAATCTCGGCAATATCTTTGTCTTTTGTATTAGCAGCCAAAAGCACAATCGACGAGTTTGTTCTATCTATTGCCATACCGACATAAAAAGTATGATTTACTTTACAAAAATTCTCAACATATATTCTGCTGACCAGTTTTCCTTTGGCAGAGGTTTGAGTGGTTACCAAAGTTGCTCCTAACATTTCTTCGGCATTAGAATACACATCTCTTAAGCTTTCGACTATTCTGATACCTCCATTTTTGCCGGCTTTAGGCTCAATAAAGCGCCCTAATCTTCTGGCTCCCGAATGAATCTGAGCTTTTAGCACCCACGGGCCACGGGCAGAAACTTCTTTTGCAACTTTACGGGCTTCTTGCGGAGTATAGGCAATTTGCCCTTTCGGAATTTTTATTCCGTTTGAACTTAAAATCTTTTTTGCCTGATACTCATGAATATCCATATATTTTCTCTTAAGTTAATTTTGCGCATAAAACTTAATTTTTTCAACCATCGCATTTAATCCGTTACGACGGCTGGGAGACAAGTGTTCCTCCAGTCCCATTTTAGCAAAAATATCTTCAACTTCAATATCTTTAATTTGACTTTGGGGATGATGATTAAAAATACTTAAAACGACATAAATCAGTCCTTTAACAATGGCTGCATCACTGTCTCCGTCAAAATAAATATCATTTTTATCGGTCATGTGAGGAACCAACCAAACCTGTGATTGACAACCGACAACTTTCCATTCTTCTGTTTTATATTTTTCATCAAGAGAGTTTAGCTTATTTCCTAAATCAATAAGATAGCGATATTTATCTTCCCAATCTTCTAAAATTTCAAAATTTTCAATCAATTCTTCTATTTGCATTTTATATCCCTTTATTTTTTATTACTCTTACCATTAATATAAATAAAGGTCTATTGTTTTATTAAAATATTTGACTCATTTTGCACCAAAATATATACTACACTTTGTTTTTATTAATGTTTTTACAGAAGTATATAAAATGAAAGTATCTATTCGCTGTTTAGAAAAAAAACTCAGTCAAATTTTACCTTTGGCTGAGGCATATCAACGTTCATACAACAAATTGTCACAAGGCTATAAAAGCCCTGAAGAAATGGCATTGTATACCAGGGGGTATTTCTTAAAAAAATTATGGAAAATGGCGGAAGATAAAGACTCTGTTGTTGCCGTACTCAACATAGATGACAAACCTTGCGGTTTTGTAAGATATTCGGCAATTCCGGAATATTATACCAATCCGGTAAACGGTCAAAGTCGAGACTTAGAAAAAGGTATGTTGGACGGATTTGAATTTGCATGGTACAGAAAAGTAAATTTTGAAAGAGATGTTCCGTTAAACAATAAAACATTAATAGTAAATCAAATTTATTTAGACCCGCAAATTCAACGTTGCGGATTAGGTACTTATTTATTAAGCAAAACTATTCCCGAATTGAAAAAACAAGGGTATGAAAGTTTAATAATCGAATATAATGCTCATAACGAGAATGCTGAAAAATTTTATCGAGGAATCGGATTTAGAGCTTTTGCAAAAACTCAAGATTTTGACCACATAATAAAGAAAAACGGCAAAACAACTTTCTGCATCAGTGATGTTGCCATTGCGCATACAACCATTGACAATGCAATTAACTGTATGAGAGAAAAACAATTAAGTAAAACTTACATAACCATGGTACAACAAAAAAATGGAAAGTCTTATTAAAAACATTATCGAAATGATGAAAATTAAAAGTATTTCCGGTAATTTAACGGAAATAAACATGGTGTTTGATTTAATCGAAAAATTATATGTAAAGCAAGGCGTTGTTGTTCACAGATATGATTTTGAAAATGCTTCTCCGGTAATGTTACTCACTAATTGTGACGGATTTGATTTTGACGTCATTACAATCGGACATATTGATGTCGTACCGGCAAAAGATAATATGTTTAATCCGCGAATCGAAGATAACAAAATATATGGTCGTGGCGGATTAGATATGAAAGCTTCGGTTGCCGTGTGTTTAGAAACTCTGCTCTATACCTTAGGAAAAAATATTAAATTCGGAGTTTTGATTACTTCTGATGAAGAAACAAGTTCAGGCGGAATGAAAGCTTTACAAAAAGAAAATAAAATAAATGCAAAAATTGTATTAGATACCGATTCCGGAGATTTAACACACCTTACCGAAAAATATAAACATCCGGTCAGCATATCAATAACCGCAAAGGGAGAAAACGCTCACAGTTCTCAACCTTGGAATGGAGTTAATGCCGTTAACAATTTAATAAATTGTATAAATGAATTGGAACAATATTTCCCTCGTTTTGAAAAAGAAAATCCTCCACAAAACACTTGGGTAGATACTATGGTTGTTACAGCCGTAAACTCTCCTACAACATATAATGTTGTTCCGGCAGAAGCCGTTGCCAGAGTTAATTTTCGTCTCACGGAAGCAACTCCTCTTGAAAAATTGAGAGAGATTTTAGAAACTGCTACCTTAAAAAATGGTTGTGTATATGAAATATTACTCTCAAGTTGCGGTGTTTATATGAATGCGGATAATCCTTATATAAAACAATATTTATCTGTCGCCGAAAAAGTTATCGATACCCAAATAGAAATATCAACTTCATGCGGTGCAACAGATTCCAGAATGTTTGCCGATAAAGATGCCGTTATTATAATGCACAGCATTAACGGCAAAGATCTACACGGTGATAACGAATATGCCGAGATTGATTCTATATTTGCATTAAGGGATATTCAAAAAGCATTTATTGACAGTTTGCTTTAGAACATTTCTAAAATAGCTTTTGCTTCTTCGGTTAAACGTTCGGGGGTCCATGCCGGTTCCCACACCAGTGTAACTTTTGCAATACCTACACCATCAAGAGCAGCAAGAGCAGCAGCGGCCTGTCCGGGCAAAATTCCGGCAACGGGGCAAGTCGGAGCAGTTAATGTCATATCAACATCAACGTTACCGCTTTCATATTGGCGAATATCGTAAACGAGCCCTAAATCATATATATTTATCATAATTTCAGGGTCACAAACCGTTCTCAATGCTTCTATCAGCTGTTCACGAGTAGCTTTGTTCTCCGGATTTTCCAAAGGTTCGCCTTCGCTTACCGAAAAATCGTCAACGGGAACTTGAGAAGCCATAGCTTGCAACAATCCTGCCTCAGCATCTGTCATATCTTTTTCTTCGCTCATTTTTACCTACTGCAACAATATCAATAAAATTACGGAAGCTAACAATATACCAATACCGACAAAATTGCAACGGGGATACTGCTCACTTTTTCTAAATTTGTAATAAAATATATTCCATATAATAATCCATATCGGATACATGGCAATAACAGCTCCGACATAAGCCGGATTTTCAGCATAATACATTGCGGAATTTTTGAATATATTGGATGTTATGCTGAAGAATATAACAACTAGACCACCTATAATATACTTGCGACCAAATATTTCTCGCCAGTCATTTTTGCGAACAAAAGAAATAAGATTAGGCAATCCGGAGAAGAAAGCCGTCATCATACAATAGTAAAAAATAGCAGAAATTAAATCTGTTGAAGCCCCGTAAGTCGTGGTAATTTTATTATTTGCATCTATCAAAACAGACAAAAGCAAAGCCGGAAGCAACTCAAAAAAAGCCTCTTTGCTGATTTTACTTTTATTTATTAATCTCAAAGAATAAGCCGAAGCGATAATACAAGCCATAATCCCCAATGAGCGAATCGGAGTATCAAACATCTGCAATAATTGCATAGGTTTTATAATCAACCAAAAAACAAAGGTCATTACCACAGAATAAGGCTTGATTGAGGCGGTTATTTCTCCCCCATATTTACGGGAGCATAAAAATGTTTTTTTATCATTATATGCAACCATTAATCCTTGAATAATTACAAAAAGCCAAAACAAAGGGTTGCTCGGTATTGCAAAAAACGGAATAAACGGCAACAGGATTAATCCCTGAACAACTCCTCTATATGTCATCATTAATGATGACGGCATTTTAAATATTTGGTTGGCATATATCATGCCCGCCATCAATACTCCGCTAAATAAAGCTAATACCCACCATAAATCAGACATATCAATTCCTAGAAAAATGTCTGAACTTTTTTGAGAGCTTCAGCAAATCGATCAATATCTTCATGATTTGTATAAAGACCGAAAGATGCTCGAGCCAATGAAGTATATCCCATTCGATTAACCACCGGCTGAGCGCAATGGTGTCCGGTACGAATAGCTATACCTTCTTTATTTAGAATAAAAGCAACATCTTGCGGGTGAATATCTCCCAATGCAAAAGAAAATACTCCGCCTTTTTCTTCTGCTGTTCCGACTATCTTCAAATTTTTTATTTCACTAAAGCGATTATTGGCATATTTAATCAGCTCTTTTTCATGAGCCTCTATATTATCCATACCTAATTTTTGAATATAATTTATGGCAGCTCCCAATCCTATTGCTTGCACGATAGCAGGAGTTCCTGCTTCAAAACGAGAAGACGGCATTGAGTATAATGTACGTTCATAGGTAACATCTTCAACCATATCTCCGCCAAATTGATAAGGAGGCATTTTTTCCAACAAGTCATATTTAGCATATAAACAGCCTATTCCTGTCGGTCCGTATAGTTTATGTCCGGAAAAGGCTAAAAAGTCACAATTTATATCCTGAACATCAGTTTTTGTGTGAACAATGGATTGGCAAGCATCGACCAAACATAGAGCTCCTGCTAAATGTGCCGCTTGTACAATTTCCTTAATCGGAAAAACAGTGCCTAAAACATTTGACATCGCCGTAACACCGACAATTTTAACTTTAGGATTTAGGGCATTGTAAAAACTTTCCGAATCAAAGCTTCCGTCATCATTAATTTTGAAAAATTTTAATGCGCAACCTGTTTTGTCACGAACATTTTGCCAAGGCACAATATTAGCATGATGTTCCGCTTCCGAAAGTAAAATTTCATCTCCGGGGCTGAGGTTATTAAGCCCCCAAGATGATGCAACCAGATTGATTGCCTCGGTTGCAGAACGGGTAAACACTATCTCATTATCTTGTTTAGCATTGATAAAGTTTTTAATTATCGTTCGTGCTTTTTCATACTCCGCAGTAGCCTGTTCGGAAAAATAATAACTTCCGCGATGCACATTGGCATAGTCGTATATGTATGTATGTACGATTTTATCAATCACTTCTTGAGGCTTTTGTGCCGATGCGGCAGTATCAAGAAATGTATTTGGCTTACCATTTACTTTTAACGCCAAATTGGGGAAATCCAATCTGATTTTTTCTATATCATACATTTGAACGAATCCAGTCTTTTATGTCTTCATCATCTATCTTATCGATAACATCCGTCAGATACGCATCTATCAAAATTTGTTTGGCTTCTTCTTCGCCTATGCCACGTGAACGCATATAAAACAATTGCTCTTTATCAAGTTCTCCACAAGCAGCGCCGTGTGAGCATTTTACATTATCGGCATAAATTTCCAACTCCGGTTTTACATCAATTTCTGCCGTATCGCTTAGCAATAAAGCTCTGTGCTGCTGAAAACCTTCGGTTTCTTGAGCATCTCTTGAGATGGCTATTTTTCCTTGAAAAACACCTCTTGCCTCACCGCCGACAACACCTTTTACTAACTGTGAAGATGTAGTTTTTTCAGAAATATGAGCAATATCCGTTGTTGTATCTATTGTTGCCCATCCGTTCATAATATATGCGGCATTAACTTCCGTATTTGCTTTTTCTTGCAAAAGTTCAACTTTAGTTTCGTTACGAGCTAAATTTGCGCCTTTTTGCAAACAAAAACTTTTATATTCGGCTCCGTCTTTTACAATCGCATAATTAAGCGCAATATGAACAGCTTTGTATGCCTCTTCTTGAAATTTATAATGTTTTACTTCGGCTTTGGGAGATAAATAAAACTCATTTACAATGTTGTTAAAATATTTATCCTTATCTGTTCCGGTATGCTTATAATATTCAACAATTACTGCCGAAGAATTATTTTCGGCAACAACTACATTATGAATATGACTGACAAGATTGTGCTTTGTTGATGTGTGATATACAAACATTATCGGTTTTGTAAGTTTTACGTTTCTTTCTATTGAAATAAAGAC
Organism: Alphaproteobacteria bacterium; assembly: GCA_017546885.1. Lineage (GTDB taxonomy): Bacteria > Pseudomonadota > Alphaproteobacteria > RF32 > CAG-239 > JAFUYI01. The sequence goes on along the minus strand of JAFYRQ010000058.1, from coordinate 5,365 downwards.
GCCCTCTTCCAGAAATGCGGTGTTCAAAGCAGCAAAAGGATATTTTTTAAGCTCAATATATTTCCCGACATAATTGCGAGCTTCACCCTCAACAATAGCTTGCATTAAAGTCATTACTTCCACACCGACGGGAAGAACAGGATATAGGGGAACAAATTTTCCGTTGTTAAAATGGATTTGATATGCTTCAAAGGGTATGTCGATATAAAGATTTAAGTGATGTCCGCAACAGCAACCACCGCCACAACTGCAAGTATGTTCAGATTGAGAGCAATCGGAACAATCGCAATCTTCACCGTGTTCACATTCACCTTCCAGCTCTTCTATAAATTTAGAAGGAGAATAAACAAAATCATCACAACGCAAATCATGTAATTTGGTATATTTCCAAGCTTCCGTTTTTGCTCCGGGAAGAGCAAATAAACTTCTCCCCTCTTCTCGCAAAGCTTCGAGCCAAGGAATATTTTGGCCGAAAAGCTCTATATTTTCTAATAGTCCGACCATTATTTTTCTTTCACATACGAAGCATAACCATTGGCTTCTATTTCTTCCGACAAACTCTTATTTCCTGACTTGACGATATGACCATCGGCAAAAACATGCACAAAATCAGGCTCGATATAATTAAGCAATTTTTGATAGTGAGTAATTATCAACAAAGAACGTTTGCCATCCAGCATATTATTTACACTACCGGAAACAACTTTTATCGCATCAATATCAAGTCCGGAATCTGCTTCATCCAAAATAGCAAAACAAGGTTTTAAGACGGCCATTTGCAATGCTTCAAGTCGTTTTTTCTCTCCACCGGAAAAACCTACGTTGACTGCTCTTTTCAACATTTCATTGTCTATACCGAGTTTTTTGGCTTCTTCACGAAGCATTTTCAAAAACTCCATCGTGTCAAGCTCGGGTTCGTTATTATGCTGACGCAAGGCGTTTACGGCATGTTTCAAAAAACTGTTTACGGGAACGCCGGGAATTTCTACCGGATATTGCATAATCAAGAACATTCCCTCTCTTGCTCTTTCTTCAACAGACATGGATATCAAATCTTTTCCCTTGAATTTGATACTTCCCGATGTGATTTCATATCCGGGTTTTCCGCTTAAAACATAGGATAAAGTGGATTTTCCGGCACCGTTAGGTCCCATTATGGCATGAACTTCACCTTCATTTATCGTCAAATTGAAATTTTTGATAATTTCTTTATTACCGACACGTGCACATAAATCTTCAATTTCAAGTAAAGGGGTACTCATTATTTATCACTCTCCCATTCATCTAAACGTTTTTTTATTTTCATAATTTTTGCTGTTTTATATTCTTCAACCTGTTTATGAATTTGGTAGCATTGTTTCAACTGCTCCAACATGATTTCAACATCTGCCGTTTCTTCAATAAGTTCGGCAATATTATTTTTCTTACGATTTACATTTTTTAGAATTTCTTTGGTTAACTCGCTCATTTCTTCAATCACTTGAAGCATTTGCGCATCTTTTCCCCAAACTTTTAAAGCTCTTTCAAGAGTATCCATTATCCGACACTCCCTTCCAAACTGATATTTATAAGTTTTGCGGCCTCAATAGCAAATTCCATCGGAAGATGTTGCATAACTTCTTTACAAAAACCGCTTACGATTAAACTTACCGCGTCTTCCTCGCTTATTCCTCGACTTCGACAATAGAATAGCTGTTCGTCACTTATTTTTGAAGTAGTTGCCTCATGTTCAAGTTGCGCCGTTTTATTTCTGTTTTCTATATAGGGTATTGTATGAGAACCGCAAGTCGAACCGATTAACAAACTGTCGCATTGCGAATAATTACGGGCATTATCGGCACCGGGAGCAATTTTTACCAATCCCCTGTATGTTTGATCTGATTTTCCTGCGGAAATTCCCTTTGATATGATACGAGATGACGTATTTTTTCCGATATGTATCATTTTCGTTCCGGTATCGGCCTGTTGGTAATTATTGGTCAAAGCAACCGAATAAAATTCTCCGACAGAATTATCTCCTTGCAAAACACAACTCGGATATTTCCATGTTACCGCCGAACCTGTTTCAACTTGTGTCCATGAAACTTTTGAGTTTTTACCACGGCAAGCTGCTCTTTTGGTAACAAAATTATAAACACCGCCTTTTCCCTCTTTATCTCCGGGATACCAGTTCTGAACCGTAGAATATTTAACCTCGGCATCATCCAAAACCACAATTTCAACTATTGCGGCATGGAGCTGATTTTCATCTCGTTGAGGAGCTGTGCAGCCCTCTAAATAAGATACATAGCTTCCCTCATCTGCCACAATAAGAGTACGCTCAAATTGTCCGGTGTTTTTGGCATTAATTCTGAAGTATGTGGATAGCTCCATAGGACAACGAACACCTTTGGGAATATATACAAAAGAACCGTCGGTAAACACTGCAGAATTTAGGCAAGCGAAGAAATTATCGGTATAAGGAACAACTGAGCCTAAATATTTACGAACCAAATCGGGATGCTCTTTTATTGCTTCGGATATCGAGCAGAAAATAACCCCTTTTTCTGCCAATTTAGCTCTGTAAGTTGTAGCAACGGATACACTGTCAAAAACCGCATCAACGGCAACAACTCCGGCTAAAACTTCTTGCTCCTTAAGAGGAATACCGAGTTTGTCATAGGTTTTTAACAATTCCGGATTAACTTCATCTAAACTTTTTGGAGCAACTTTTTGTTTTGGTGCGGAATAGTAATACAAATCCTGATAATCAATCTTGTCATAAGACAATTTTGCCCACTCCGGCTCTTTCATTGATTGCCAAAACTCAAAAGCCTTCAAACGACTTTCCAACAACCATTCGGGTTCGCCTTTTTTTTGAGAAATAAAACGAATTATATCTGCATTTAGTCCTTTAGGAGCCGTATCCGAATCAATGTCAGTAATAAAACCATATTTATATTTATCACCGCTATCTTCGACAATTTGTCTTATATCTGCGTTTTTACTCATTTTGCCCCTGTTTATCATACTTTAATTCAATGCCCGCAATTTACTTTTTTTTGCTCAAAAATGCAAGTTAATATTTAGAAATAAAGAAAAATTTAAACATATATGTTTTAAACTTGCACCAAACATTTGAAAGGTTGTAATTTTGCGCATTTTAGTAACATTGTTATTAACTTTCATCCTTAATGCCTGCGGCTCATTATGGGGAGAACCTCCGTCCGAAATCGAAGTCGGACGAGGCGATACATTGTACAGCATTTCAAAACGTTATGACTATCAACTTCGAGATTTAATTGACGCCAACAACCTCAAACCACCCTATACTCTGAAAGTAGGACAAATTCTTATTGCACCGGTGACAAATTATCATACGGTTGCAAAAGGAGATACACTATATAGTATTTCTCGTCAGTATGGGATTGATGTAAAAACCATCGCAGATAATAACGGATTAGACTATCCGTACAACTTGGTTATCGGACAAAAGCTCGCCGTCAGAGGAAAAAGCAACACAAGTATAGCCTCAAATTATAATTCCGGCAAACCAACCGTATCTGCCCCTAAAAACAATCAAAAAAATGTCTCAAGTGCACAAAAAACAACAACTCGTCGATCAACATCAAAACCGACCAAAATATCAAAATATCGTAAAACAAAATTTTTATGGCCGGTTAAAGGAACTATCGTTTCAAAATACGGAACCATAGGAAAAGGACGGGCAAATGACGGCATACAGATCAAAGCCCCGAGAGGAACTTCCGTTAAGGCTGCAGACAAAGGAACTGTTGCATATTCCGGCAATGAGCTGAAAGGATTTGGAAATTTGATTTTAATTCGCCATGACGACGGATGGATAACTGCCTATGCTCATAATGAAAAACTGTTGGTAAAAAAAGGACAAAGAGTTGAAAGAGGCGAAAAAATCGCAACAGTAGGTTCTACCGGCGGAACAAATAGTCCGCAGTTACATTTTGAAATCAGAGCAGGAAAAAATCCGGTCAATCCGGTCAACTATTTGCAATAAAAAGCATTTTCTTGTTGAATATTTCTCTTTTAAATATTGTTATCTGTGGATAATAGTGTATATTCGTGCCTAGTTTATTAGTTTTTAAGGAGAAAAATATGTTTATTAGTGACGCTTTTGCACAAACAGCCGGAGCTGCTGCGGCAAACTCAACCACCGGTATGATTGTGCAGTTGGTACTTATATTTGTGATTTTCTATTTTATCTTAATTCGTCCGCAACAAAAGAAAATTCGCGAACACGAAGCTATGTTAAATGCCATCAAAAAAGGGGATAAAGTAATCACCGGAGGCGGTATTTACGGTGTTGTTGAAAAGGCAAGTGAAGATAAGTTAGATGTTAAAATTGCCGAAGGCATTACCGTAGTTGTTCACCGTGCAACCGTTCGTGATGTTGTTGATGAAAAAATAGCTATGCCCGTTGCTAAAACAGAAAAAGTTTCTAAAAACAAGAAAAAATAAGAGGACATTTTCTATGTATAAATTATCCAGTACAAGAATTGGTATTATTTTGGCTATTTGCTTAGCCGGAATATTTTTTGCCGTACCAAACTTTTTGGGCGGTAAAGTAAATTTGCCGACATGGTGGAAACCCGTTAATTTAGGCCTTGACCTACAAGGTGGTTCCAGCCTTTTGTTGGAAGTCAAAATTGATGACGTTGTAAAAGAAAGAATGGCGATGATTGAAGATGATGTTCGCCAAACTTTGCGTGAAAATAAAATTCGTTATCAAAACTTAAATGCCGGAAATGACAGTGTTAAAGTAAAAATAGATAACTTTAATGCTCGTTCCAAAGCAATAGCATTGTTCAAAAAAATGGATGCGGATTATAATGTTATCGACAATAACGGCGTAATCGAAATTTCATACACCGAACAAGCTATGATTAATTTAAAAATCAAAGTTGTTGATCAATCTATTGAAATCGTTCGTCGTCGTATTGATGCTGCCGGAACAAAAGAACCTTCCATTCAAAGAGAAGGAGCTGACAGAATTGCCGTTCAACTTCCGGGTGAACAAAATCCTGAATATGTAAAAGCATTGTTAGGTAAAACTGCTAAAATGTCTTTCAATATGGTTGACAGCCGCACTACTGCTGCTGATGCCCGTAGAGGTAAATTAAACAGCTCATCAAGAATTATAAGCGGTGAAAACGGCGAACAACTGGTTATCAGTCGCAAACCTGTTGTTACAGGCGAACACTTGGTTGATGCTTCGGCTGCATTTGAAAACGGACAACCTGTCGTAAGCTTTAAGTTTGACAGTTTCGGAAGCAAAAAATTCGGTGAAGCTACATCTAAAAACGTAGGCGAAAGATTAGCAATCGTATTGGATAATGAAGTTATTTCAGCT
>JAFYRQ010000057.1 GCA_017546885.1 Alphaproteobacteria bacterium | reverse complement strand
TATTGCATATATAACAGTCGGGTCGGTTTGAAGTCTCATCCTCTTATTCAAACGATTAACAAAAACCGCTGCAACATCATTGCGTTCTTCAGATAATCCGGTTTCTTTCTCAATAATCGAAGCTAAAACAAGCAGTTCTTTCTTATTTCTCAAAACTCCGACATTGTTACTTTTCCAAGCATCATTTAACACTTTATCCATTGCTTTTTGAGCTTGCTTAACAATGCTGTTGCGACTGTCTCCTTTTGAAAAGCTATATGTCTCGGGAAGCATACTGCCCTCTTCCGTTTTTATTGAAATATCCCCGGTTAAATTAGGCTCATTATTTATAAAATCTATCATTTGAGCCGATGTCCACCCCTCATTTAGGGTAATTCGGCGATAATAAACTTCTCCGTTTTGCAACTGTTTGGCAATTTGCATCATATTAGCTTTGGGAGGGAACATATACTCTCCGGCCTGAAGCTTTTTATCAATCCCCAATCCTCTGACTACTAAACGAAAAAGCAAGGATGAATTTATCACCCTTGCTTCTTGCAAATCTTCAGATAAACGACGTACACTTACGCCTTTAGCTAATACGATTCCTTTTTCTTCAGTCAACTTATTCGGGCAATTAATCATATAAATAGCCAATGATGTAATTGCAATTACAAAAACCGTAAATAAGCTGACCAAAAACTTCATCATTAGTCTTCAATTTTCTTGAAAATTACTGATGAGTTTGTTCCGCCAAAGCCAAATGAATTTGACATAGCAGCCTTAATTTCACGTTTTTTAGCTTTCAAAGGAACCAAATCCATACCTTCAACTTCCGGATCAGGATTTTCAAGATTTAATGTCGGAGGGCAGATTTGTTCATTGATTGACTTAATTGTCAAAACAGCTTCAACAGCTCCGGCAGCTCCCAACAAGTGACCGATTGCCGATTTTGTAGAAGACATAGAAACATTTTTGATATTATCACCAAACAAACGAGCAACAGCTTTAGCCTCACCTACATCACCGGCAGGAGTTGATGTTCCGTGAGCATTAACATAGCCGATATCTTCCATTTTCACACCATGTTCTTCAGCATGAGAAACAGCCATTTTCATCGCACGATAAGCACCATCGCCGGAAGGAGCTGTAATGTGATATGCGTCACCGCTCATACCATATCCGACAACTTCGGCATAAATTTTTGCACCACGTTTTTTGGCATGTTCATATTCTTCCAAAACCAATGCGCCTGCACCTTCACCCATAACAAAGCCGCTACGCCCCTGATCCCAAGGACGAGATGCTTTTTCGGGCGCGTCATTAAATTCAGCTGTAATAGCTTTCATTCTGGCAAAACCGGATAATCCCAAAATATTTACCGCAGATTCTGCACCGCCGGCAAGCATCAAATCAGCATCACCACGAGCAATCATTGCAGCTGCATCACCGATAGCATGTGTTCCGGTAGAACAAGCAGTAACACAAGCATGATTCGGACCTTTCAACGCAAAACGAATTGATAAATGCCCCGAAATCATATTTATCAAACAAGACGGAATAAAGAACGGTGATACTTTATGAATACTCTTGTTTTCATTAATCAAAACAGAGTTTTCGTAAATAGCGCTCAAACCACCGATTCCCGAGCCCATCATAACACCGGCACGATAACTGTCTTCTTCATCAATCGGAGTCCAACCGCTATCTTCCATTGCATCAATACCGGCTGCCAAGCCGAATAAAATAAACTTATCTACACGACGTTGTTCTTTCGGAGGCATAACCGTATCCGGATCAAACTGATTCGGTTCTTTACCGAAAGGAACTTGTCCGGCAATTTTTACCGGCTCATCATAAAGTTCAATACCTTCAATATTTCTGATAGCAGATTTTCCTGCAATAATATTGTTCCAGTTATATTCAACACCTCGTCCGAAAGGAGATAGCATTCCCATACCTGTTACGACTACTCTTCTCATAGAAAAAATCCTTATTTTATTATCTTTACAAGCAATTTTTATATGAAAAAACTCGCTTTATGTCAAGCGAGTTTAATCACATATACTCTTTGAACAAGAATTAAGCGTTTTTGTTCAAATAATCAATAGCGTCTTTAACTGTCAAGATTTTTTCAGCTGCTTCGTCTGGGATTTCGCAACCGAATTCTTCTTCGAATGCCATAACCAATTCAACGGTATCCAAGCTATCAGCACCTAAATCATCGATGAAGCTTGCAGTATCAGTAACCTTAGATTCTTCAACACCAAGGTGTTCTGCAACAATTTTCTTAACGCGATTAGCTGTATCAGTCATTTGATAAACCTCTAAAATATTAAAACAATTAAAATTCTCGGGCACAAAACTCGGACCCGTGGCTATCTGTTACCACAATTTTATACTAATTGACAAGCATTATTTTTATTTTTACCGAAAAATTATTATCATAAAAAGCTACAACCCTTTATTTTTATGGAATTTATACATTTTTTATAATGTGCAAAAAAACATATTTTTCTCTCATCTGTTGCGTAAGGCTTTTCAAATTCCTATTTATATAGTGTACAATTAAAGGAGAGAAATAATGAAAATAGGAATTATAGGAGCCGGAGGAGTAGGAAGCTCAACCGCCTTTGCACTGATTATGCGAGGTGTTGCAAGAAAAGTTGTTTTAATTGACCAAAATCAATCAAGAGCAGAAGCTGAAGCCGAAGATATTGCTCATGCAACACCATTTGCTTATGCTAACAAAATAAAAGCCGGAAAATACGAAGATTTGAAAAATGCGGAAGTAGTAATTATCACTGCCGGAGCCAATCAAAAACCCGGACAAACCAGAAACGACTTATTGGCAACCAATGTTAAAATTTTTGAAAGCATAATCCCTGAAATAAAAAAACATGCCCCTAATACTATTTTATTAATTGCAACAAATCCTGTTGACGTTATGACCAAAGTTGCGCTTAAAATTTCAGGCTTCCCCGAAAACAGGGTTTTCGGAAGCGGTACAGTGCTAGACACTGCTCGTTTTCGCACTTTGTTAGGCTATCATTTAGGAGTATCTCCAAAATCCATTCACGCTAATGTCGTCGGTGAACATGGTGATAGCGAAGTACTTATATGGTCAAATGCTGATGCAGGTACGGTTCAAATTGAACAACTGGCAAAAGATATAAACAAACCGCTGACCGAAGAAATCAAGTCAGAAATAGATAACAATGTTCGCAATGCCGCATATCATATAATAAACGGCAAAGGTTCCACAACTTTCGGAATTGCAGGAGCATTGACCAGAATATGTCAAGCTATCGGTTCAAACGAATATGCGATTTTGAATGTATCTTCTTGTCATGAAGAAGTTGAAAACATTAAGGATATTTGTATATCACTTCCTTGCATAATCGGAAAAAGAGGTATTCACAGCAAAATTTACCCTACTTTTTCAGATGATGAGCATAAATTATTAGAAAAAAGTGTGCATACCGTAAAACAATTTACGGACATAGCTTTTGAAAATTTGAAATAAGAAAAAGGTGTCACTTCTAAAGTGGCACCTTTTTAATAATCAGGGTTAGCTTAAACCGGATGTAACTCCAAGTAATAAGCTCTCATTCTTCTATCGGCTTTAATAAGAAACTCTTTATACACTTCGTCACAAAACTTAAAAATTTTGATGAAACGACGAATATCTTCGTTTTTTCTCTTAAGCAGATGTTTTTGCGCAAGCACCCCCGGACAATGAGCATACCTATAGTAAAGGCGGCTCAAGTCAGAGTTTTCAACAATCAGCGATTCGTTTTTTTCATGGCAACAGCACATTCGAAAATAAACTTCCTGCAAATCGCGGCGATGAGATTCAAGCAACTTTCTTTCGTCCTCAAGTTTAAGCTGACCATGTACTTTCACATAGTGTTCAAATTTTTCAGCTCCACGATGAATCCGAGGCTTTAACAACTCAGCGATTGCCTTGCTTCTTAATGTAAATTCATTCGTATAACGAACAAACTCAACCAAACTGTCTCGTCTTACAAGATCAATTTGATCATCTAAAGTTTTAACGTCCATAATTAAGTGAATAATTGTTTAGGTAAATACAGTTTACAAAAAATATTCGCATATATCAAGACATTTATTATTGAAAAACGATACATTTAATAGTATAATATCAACAGTAAGTTTATAGGAGAACAATTCATGAATAACTTCGTTAAAACCGCATTAATATTGTCAGTTACTCTTTTTGCAGCTAATGCTGACGCAGGTGTTCGCTTTATTGCCGATTCGCCGACACATACTCAAAGAGATGTATTGAAAGGCGATGGCGGATTAAAGATAAAAAGGATGTGTAACAATAGAGGATACACAAAAACGAACTGTAATCGCAACGAAGTTGCTTTAGAGTTCTGCCCGCAAAACAGTTCATATTTCAAATATTGCTGTCCTGAAGGTTTTTCTTCTACCGCAGAAGAATGCTATGAAGCAGGCATGGAACCAAGCAGCAGAAGTTGTCACGGATATTATCGTTGTGAAATGCCTGAAGAAGTATCTGAAAAAGATGACTACATAAACGATTATGACAAAGAACTCTCTTCAGAAGAAGATAATTACAGGAATGATTATAATGAAGAATACTCTTCAGAAGAAGAACGTCACGAAGAAGACGACACAATCAGAAGGGAACGTGTACATCCGATATTCAGAACTCAACAAATACAATAACGAAAAAAATCTCCGGAAATTCCGGAGATTTTTTTGAAAGTTTCTTAGATCAGACTAGAATCCTTCTGTATCTAAACGTTTGCGAAGTTGCTTACGTGATCTGCGAATAGCTTCAGCCTGACGACGAGCCTTTTTCTCACAGTTCTTTTCATGACAACGTCTCAGCTTCATTTCACGGAAAATACCTTCGCGTTGCATTTTCTTTTTCAACACTTTCAAAGACTGACCGACATCATTACCGATAACAGTAACTTGAACCACTTAAATCACCTCTTTTCAACTTCAATAAATTGTTAAAACTAAGCCTTGTTATCATACAAAATTTTAAATTGCAACAATTATTATGCAATAATATTAGGCATAATACGAGCTTCAACGGTTGCTATTTTCTTTTTAACACCGCTACGTAATGCATTAAGCTGTTTAGCTTTTGCAAAATCAATCATATTGTTGCGAGCCACCAAATGGCGAATATCAGAACACACACGTCTCTCCTCCAACTTCAATTCACAAAGTTGAAGTTGCAGTTTACTGATATTGTCGTTTTTTGTCATATTTTGCAGTTCCAATATTAAAAACATAAATAAATTTTTGATAACCAAAAAATTTTACTGGAAATTTTTATGTAAAATTTGTATTGAAATGTATCACATTTATGGTAATAAATCAACCTATAAAATTAAATAGGAGTCAAAAATGAACAAAACTAAAAGAATCGGTATTTTAACAAGTGGCGGCGACTGTGCCGGACTTAATGCGGTAATTCGCTCTGTAGTTAATGCTGCGTCCCAAAAAGGATGGGAAGTTTATGGTATAAAATTCGGCACAGACGGATTAACCAATCGCCCGTTACAATTTGAAGTATTAACAGAGGATAACTTCTCAAATTCACCTTGGCCACGTTTGAGCGGTTCTTATCTAGGTTCATTAAATAGTGGTGTAAAACTCGAATCTATGGAAACACTTTCCAAAAACTTTGGTGCTGGTGCACGCGAATTAGGTCTTGACGCTCTGGTTGTAGTAGGTGGAGACGGCTCTATGAACATTGTTAGCAACTATTGCCACATGGCAGGTATTAAAATGGTCGGTATTCCCAAAACTATTGATAATGATACTCCTATTACAGATTCGTCTGTGGGTTTTGCAACCGCTTGTCAAGTATGCACAGAAGGGTTAGACAGTCTTTTATTAACTGCTCGCTCTCATAATCGTGCTTTAATTCTCGAAGTTATGGGACGTGATGCCGGACACTTGGCAATGCATTCTGCTATCGCAGGTATGGCTGATGTATGTTTGGTACCTGAAATTCCATACAAAATCGATTCGATTATCGCAAAACTGAAATCTATCAAGGCATCTGGCAGAAATCACGCTCTTATTGTAGTATCCGAAGGTGTAAAACGTGAAGACGGACAACATGTATCTTCAGCAACCAATAAAATCGGTGAAACCGTTTATGGTGGTATAGGACAATATTTGAGTGCAGAACTTAATAAACGTTATAAAGAATTTCAAACTCGTGTAACCTCTTTAGGACACACACAACGTTCAGGTAATCCTTCTCCGATTGATAGAATTTTGGCTACAATGTTCGGTGCTAAAGCTATTGAACTTTTGGAAGAAGGCAAAACAAATCGCATGGTTGTATGGAAAAACAACGCAATCTCTGATTATGATATTGATGAAGTTGTAAAAGAAGGAACAACATTACTCGATCCGAATAGCGATTATGTGAAAGCAGCTCGCGCAACAGGAATGTACGTTGGAGAATAATAAGCCTCATCAAATAACTAAAGAGCCTGATTTAATCAGGCTCTTTTTAATGCATCTAAAAATCCTTGTAAAATGTACGATGCTGCGGAAGCATCCAAAACTTTCTTACGTTTTCCTCGTGACATATCAACTTCTTTTATTAAAAAGCTTTCGACCGCTGAAGAAGATAAACGCTCATCCCAAAAAGCACAAGGCAGACCAAATTCTTGCTCCAATTCCGAGGCAAATTTTCGGACTTCTCCGGCAACCTCACCTTCCTGTCCGTTCATTTGCAAAGGAAGTCCGAACACCATACCGCCGATTTCTTTATCTTCGATAATTTTCCTGATTTGAGCAAAATCTCGCACCTTATTTTCTCGATAAATTATCGTATAGGAACTCGCAATGGTTAGGGTTAAATCCGATACGGCAACACCTAATCTTTTTGTTCCGAAATCAAAACCGATAAGAGCTTTTTTAGCGGGAAATTTTTGTTTAAAATCCGTTAAATCCATAACTTTTCCTTTATACTGCTAATGAAATTTTAACAATATTATACTATCTTGTATGGCAAGTAAATTTAAATTTTTGAAAGTATTGAAATAATGAAAAAGTTTTCTTTTTTATGCTTAATTTTGACGATAATAACATTTAGCGCAAAAGCCGAACTTACTATTGATGTAAATGGGGCTATGCGTGACCCTATGCCATTGGCTATCGCCGAGATGGTCAGTTCTACTCCTAGTGCCGAAAACTATGGCGAAAAGATTCGTGAGGTTGTTATTGCCGACTTGGAACGTTCGGGATTATTCCGCATAATATCAGAAAAAAGCTATATTCAAAAATTTAAATCCATTGATGAGATGCCGACTTTTGCAGACTGGCAAGCCATAAATGCTCTCGGGTTAGTTCAAAGTGCCATTACAGAAACATCTCCGACAACACTTAAAATTGAGTTTCGTTTGTGGGACGTTTTTTCTGAAGAACAGCTTAAAGGACAATCTTTCTCAACCGAAAAAGATAACTGGCGCAGAGTTGCTCACGTAATCGCCGATGCTATATATGAGCAACTTACAGGTGAAAAAGGTTATTTTGATACTCGCGTGGTTTATATTTCCGAAAGCGGACCGGCAACACGCCGAGTAAAAAGACTCGCCATAATGGATCAGGATGGAGAAAATCATAAATTTTTAACCAGTGGTGCCTCTATGGCTTTAACCCCTCGATTTTCTCCAAATTTGCAAAAAGTAACTTATTTATCTTATGCGGGAGAAACTCCGAAAGTTTATATTTTGGATATCGAAACCGGTAAACAAAAATTAGTCGGACATTTCAAAGGAATGACTTTCGCTCCGGTATTTTCTCCGGATAGCACAAAATTGTTATTAAGCTATGCTCAAAATGGTGTTACCAACATCTATGAAATGGATATGAATGCAGGTACGACCAGACAATTAACCAACTCGTCAGCTATTGATACCTCTCCGAGTTATTCTCCGGACGGCAAAAAAATTGTTTTCAATTCTGACAGAGGAGGAAACCAACAACTCTATGTTATGAACGCAGATGGTAGTGATGTAAAAAGAATCAGCTTCGGACAAGGACGTTATGCAACTCCGGTATGGTCACCGAGAGGAGACTATATTGCATTTACCAAACTTGCAAACGGACAGTTTTATATCGGAGTTATGTACCCTGACGGTAGCGGAGAACGTTTAATTACCAGCGGATATTTGGTAGAAGCCCCGGTTTGGGCTCCTAACGGTCGTGTTTTGATGTACTTCCGTCAAGAAGCTCCTTCGGGAAGAACTACTGCTCCGGTAAAACTTTATACAATAGACTTGACCGGTTATAATGAAAGAATGATTATAACTCCGGCCGATGCATCGGACCCGGCTTGGTCTCCATTATTACCATAAACTAAAAAACTCGGGAATAAATTCCCGAGTTTTTTATATAGAAAAAGCTCCGAAATAACGGAGCTTTTTAATCTATACACAACATTAGCAGATTATCCCTGACAAGCTTTGTACTTCGGGTTCTTCTTATTAATGATGAAAATGCGACCTTTACGACGAACAATCTTGCAGTCCTTATCGCGATTTTTCTTTGATTTTAACGAACTAAACAATTTCATAACACATTTCCTTTATCACAATGTTTTGCTGCAACTTATGATAAAAGTAATCATTTGTCAACCATATTTTTGTTAAATGGTAAAGAATATTTGCAAAGTAAAATATTTTACAT
>JAFYRQ010000056.1 GCA_017546885.1 Alphaproteobacteria bacterium | reverse complement strand
ATCATAAGCTGTTTCGTAAGCTTTTTCGGTTTTAAGAGCCTCAACAATTTGCTTACGAGCAGTATTTTCATCTGTTTTAGAACCGGCTTTAATATCTTTTACTTTAATAACATGCCATCCGAGTTCGGATTCTATCGGACCTACAATATCACCTTTAGCTGCAGCAAATACATCTTCGGCAATATTTTCAATGAGCATATCTTTAGATACAAAACCGAATTCGGTATCTTCTTTGTTTTGTTCGGCAACCGTTTCTGCCGTTTCATAAAAATCAGCTCCCGATTTCACCAATTCAGCTGCTTTTTGTGCTGTTTCTTTATCGGCTGATAAAATTTGCAAAACTTCACGAGTTTCCGGAGTTTCAAAGTTTTCAATGTTGGTATTGTAAAACTCTGTGATTTCTTCTTCAGAAACTTCTACTTGATTGGCAATATCTTCAAAAGTCAAATCAATTACACTGATATCTCTGGTTTCGGGATTGATAAATTCCGCACCGAAGTCATTGTAATATTGTTCAATTTCCTCACTGCTGATTTCTCTGTCAATTTTCATTTTAGAAGTATCAATTTCAACATATTTGAAAATTTTGCGTTGACTTTCAGCTTTTGCAACTAAATCAGCCATTGTTTTTGATACTTTAATATTATTGACCGGGTTAGTTATCAAAAAGCTCTTAACAATATCGTCACGAATCATATTTATATATTTTTGTTCGCTCCAGTTTGTAGTGCTTAAAAAGTTTTGGAAAGCAGCTCTGTTGAATTTTCCGCTTTCATCACGAAATTGCGGTTGTGAAAAAATGATATTGCGAACCAATGTATCGCTTACATATATTTTTTTCTCACCGGCAACTTCTTTAACAATCATTTCGCTCAAATTTTTTTGAACCAATTCGGAAGCGATAGAATTTCTGATTTCGTCGGTTACTTCAATGTTATCACCGAAAAGACGACGAGCCATTCTGATTTGTTCATCAATCTGTTGATTAAATTCGGCAAGGCTTAATCCGTTGTCGTTTACTTTAATAACGGCAGGATTCTCCGCTGCACTGTTTAAATATCCGGAAACACCGAACAATGATACAAAACTCAAAGCCGTCAAAGTAAAAACAGCTTTAGCTGCCCAAGAATCTTGAGCTTTTCTCAATTTAGTAATCATATTTATTACCATCCTTTTAATTATAACTGCGACTCAATATAATAGATTTATGATTTTATGCAATTACAAAATATTAGTGTTGAAAAGTTTTTTTAGCTGGAAAAAAATATTTTAGTATGCTACAAAGATGACAATAAATTAACTTTAGAGGATAAAATTATGGCCAGAAAAATTATGATTGCCGGCAACTGGAAGATGAACGGACAGTTGGAAGACGGCGTAAATCTTGCAAAATCAGTAGCTTCACAAGTGAAAGAGTTGGGTAAACCGGCTTGCGAATTTGTTGTTTGTCCACCATTTACTTTGCTTTATTCGGTAAAGAAAGCTTTGCGCGGTGCAAAAGTTGCTCTCGGTGCACAAGATGCACATTTTGCCGTTAAAGGAGCTCATACCGGAGACATCAGTCCGGCGATGTTGAAAGATTTAGGATGTGCTTATGTGATTCTCGGTCACTCAGAACGTCGTGCAGATCATAATGAAAGCAATGAATTGGTTGCTAAAAAGGCTGCTACCGCATACGAAAACGGATTGAAAACAATTATCTGTATCGGTGAAACCGAACAACAAAGAGATGAGGGTAAAACCATTGATGTTTGTTCAAAACAAATTATGGGTTCCGTACCTGATAATGCGGATGCTTCAAATACGGTTATTGCTTATGAACCGGTTTGGGCAATCGGAACAGGTAAAACCCCGACAGCAGAAGATGTTGAAGAAGTTCATGCAGCAGTGAGAAAAGTTTTGGCTAAAAAACTCGGAAAAGGTGTTGCAAATAAAATGCGTATCTTGTATGGTGGTTCGGTAAAACCGAGCAATGCCAAAGAATTTTTGTCTTTGCCTGATGTCGATGGCGCTTTAATTGGCGGTGCAAGCCTTAAAGCTGACGACTTCTTGGCCATTGCAAAGTCTGTTTGTTAATAAAAGGAAATTAAAATGAGTACAGTTTTGTTAGTATCACATTTACTTATCGCCATCTTTTTGGTTGCATTTATTTTGTTGCAACGTTCTTCAGGCGGTGCTCTTGACGGATTAGGCGGCGGTAATGGTGCTTCCAGCTTTTTAACAGCTCGCGGTACAGGTAACTTTTTAACTAAAGCAACTGCTATTTTAGCTACATTGTTCTTTATTACCAGTATGTCTTTGTCTTTATATTATAAAGCTAATACAAACAATGAAGTTAAATCTATTTTAGAACAAGCTCCGGTTGAACAATCTGTTCCGTCTGTTCCTTCAGCACCTGTTGCAGAGAAGTAAATATGATCGTTTTAACGAAAATAGCAGGACACCTTAGAAATCGCTAAGGTGTCCTTGTCACTTTAAAAGAAGAGTAGGTATATTTTAAAATGTCTGTAATTTCAAATAGTAATACAAAATTTATATTTATAACCGGCGGTGTTGTATCATCGCTCGGAAAAGGTTTGGCTTCGGCATCTTTAGCAGCTTTATTACAAGCAAGAGGATATAAAGTAAGATTAAGAAAACTTGACCCTTATTTGAACGTTGACCCCGGAACAATGAATCCTTGTCAGCACGGAGAAGTTTATGTTACCGATGACGGAACGGAAGCTGATTTAGACTTAGGTCACTATGAACGTTTTTCAGGTATTCCGGCAACAAAGCACGATAGTGTTACCAGCGGTAAAATATACCAACGAGTTTTGGATAAAGAACGTCATGGCGATTATTTAGGTGCAACTATACAAGTAATCCCTCATGTTACAAACGAAATCAAAAATGTGATTTTAGGTAATATTACCGATGAAGATTTTATTTTGTGCGAAATAGGGGGAACCGTAGGCGATATTGAAGGACAACCTTATTTGGAGTCTATTCGTCAGTTAGCTTATGAATTAGGTCGTGACAGAACAATGTTTGTTCATCTTACATTGTTACCATACATCCCGACAGCAGGCGAATTGAAAACCAAACCGACTCAACACTCGGTAAAACAACTTCAGGAATATGGTATTCAACCGGATATTTTGCTTTGTCGTTCTCAAATTGAAATTCCGCAAAATGAAAAACGAAAAATAGCACTGTTTTGTAATGTAAGAGAAGAATGTGTTATTGCTGCTTTAGATGCAAAATCTATTTATCATGTTCCTTTAGCTTATTCGGCAGAAGGATTGGATATAGAAGTTTGTAAATATTTCCACCTTGATACAACAGCAAAAGCAGATTTGAGCAAATGGGAAAAAATTGCCGATATTGTTCAAAATCCCGAAGGTGAAGTTAAAATTGCGATTGTCGGAAAATATCAGTTGCAAGAAGCATATAAGTCTATTGCCGAAGCATTGACACATGGTGGTATTGCAAACAAATTTAAGGTAAAAATCAAGTGGTTAGATGCGGAAGACTTAGAAAAAGACGGAGCAGAAGAACATTTGAATGATGTTGGTGCTGTTTTGGTCCCCGGCGGTTTCGGAAACAGAGGAACGGAAGGAAAAATTTTAGCGGCAAAATATGCGCGTGAACATAATATTCCGTATTTGGGTATATGTTTTGGTATGCAAATGGCCGTAATCGAAACCTTACGTAATGTTGCCGGAATTAAAAATGCAAACAGCAGTGAACTCTCAGATGATTGTGAGGCTGTTGTAGGATTGATGACCGAGTGGGATAAAGACGGAGCAAAACAGATTCGTCACAAAGACGGAGATTTGGGCGGAACAATGCGTTTAGGCGCATATCCTACTGTTTTAGATGAAAAATCCAAATGTTTTCAAATTTACGGAAGCAAAGAAATAAGCGAACGTCATCGTCATCGTTATGAGGTTAATATTAAGTATGAGCCGGTATTGAAAAAGGCCGGAATGAACATTGTTGGAAAATCTCCTGAAGGTAAGTTGCCGGAAATAGTTGAAATTTCCGATCATCCGTGGTTTATTGGTGTTCAATTCCATCCGGAATTAAAATCAAAACCGTTTGAACCGCATCCGTTGTTTGTTGCATTTGTTAAAGCGGCTATTGATAACAGCAGATTAATATAGAGGAAAAAATGAGACTTATAAAATATGTATTACCGTTGGCTATTTTGGTTTCTGTATTTTCAACAGATGTAAAGGCTTGGAGTTTTGGCGAATGGTACGAAGATTTGAAGATTAATATTTCGGACACATGGCATTGCGGTCGTTGGGATGCTTATGTTCCGTTCTATGCTTGGCATAATCGTTGGACCTATGATGATAAGCATTTGGATAAGTATAATGAAGAAGCTTGGGGTTTCGGTTTAGGAAAAGGAATTTGGAAAGGAAATGAATGGCATGGTTTGTATGCTATGGCATTTAAGGACTCTAACTTCTATTTAGAAACAATGATAGGTTATGCTTATCAATATAATTGGGATATTTCAGACAGTGGAGATTGGAAACTGGGGTTAGGTTATACCATCGGTGTAACACAAAGACATGAATATAGTTATATTCCGGTTCCTTTGCCTTTGCCGGTCGCCGGTTTAACTTATAAAAACGCATCATTACAGGCTGCTTATGTGCCGGGAGTTAAAAATGATGGCAACGTATTATTTATGTGGTTAAAATATACTTTTTAATTTTTGAAAGGAAAAACTATGGAACAGAAAAAAATTAAAATTAAAGACTTTGAAATCGGTAATGAGTTGCCGATAGCTCTTATTTCAGGTCCATGTCAAATCGAAAGCCGTCAACATGCTATTGATATTGCCGGAACTTTGGTAGAAATCACTAAAGAATTGGGAATTAATTATATTTTCAAAGCATCTTTTGACAAAGCGAATCGCACTTCAATCAAATCTGCACGCGGTGTGGGAATCGAAGAAGGCATGAGAACATTTGCCGAAATTAAAAAATTATACGATTGCCCGATTTTGACAGACGTTCACGAATGTGATCAATGCGAAATTGCTGCTGAATATGCTGATGTATTGCAAATCCCGGCTTTTTTGTGCCGTCAAACCGATTTGGTGGTTGCAGCAGCTAAAACCGGTAAAGTTGTAAACATTAAAAAAGGACAATTTTTGGCTCCTTGGGATGTAAAACACTTGGTAATGAAAGCTGTAGATTCCGGAAATGACAATGTTTGTTTGACAGAAAGAGGAACATCTTTCGGTTACAACACTCTTGTTACCGATATGCGTTCTTTCCCGCAAATGGCTGCTGACACAGGTTGTCCGGTTATCTTTGATGCTACACACTCTGTTCAACAACCGGGCGGTTTAGGTGGTTCTACCGGCGGTAATCGTGAATTAGCTCCGGTTTTGGCAAGAGCTGCCGTAGCTGTCGGTGTGGCTGCCGTATTTATGGAAACACATGATAATCCGGATAAAGCATTGTCAGACGGACCAAACAGCATGTATTTGAAAGATATGAAGAGTGTTGTTGCTAATTTGATGGAATTTGACAGAATTAGAAAAGCAATGAAATAAGATATTTTTCAATAAGATAGCAATAAAAAAGAGGGTTTATAAAAAAATCCTCTTTTTTTTGACAAAAAGGTGTTGACAAAATAAACAAAAAGAGGTATATCTTATATCAGATAATCGATTATTCTAGAAACTATATATAAATATTAACCAAATAAATTTCGAATTTTATGAAAGAAATTGCAAAAAATCAGAGTGTAGTAGTTATCGTACGTGAGAAAGCACATTACGGATGCAGCAAGCTCCATTACGGAGACTTTGACAGCCCGTATCTTGCGATGTTTGTACCGGCTATTAAGGAAGAGGATGGTTCATACACCGACCTTCGCACCGGCAACAAGATTGAGCTCGCTAAGAACGACGAAGCTTGGGGTGTATTCCCTGGTTCAGTTTTCGAGTATCCAGACGGTGAACAGATTCTTATCTCCCGCAAAATCAATCCGGAGAGAACAGTTATCACCTTGAGTGCCAACGAGAAGGAATTCACGTTCCGCGAGACAAGCATGTGCAAGCACAAGGCTTTCTACTACAAAGCTCCTGAAAAGAAGCCTTGGGAGAAATAATCCCGCTTCTGCAGAAGAATGCACCCCTTTCTCTTAAATGAGAGAGGGGTGTCCTGTTTTTAAATAATACTTGCTAAAATATCGTTTTCCAATTAACAATATTTATATGCAGTTTGTAGATGAAGGATATATTGTTAATTTAAGAAAATACGGGGAAAACTCCGTAATAGTTACTGTTGTCTCTAAAAATCACGGACTTCTGACCGGTTTTGTAAAAGGCGGAATGAGTAAGAAAAATTTAGGAGTTTATCAACTCGGAAATCTTATTCGTATTGATGCTTATGCTCGAATTGAAGAAAATATGTTGTCTTTCAAAACGGAACTAATTCAACCGGTTGCTGTCAATTTTATGAATAATTCTCAAAAATTGTCCGCTTTATCGGCGATGTGTTCTTTGTGTGTTGTTTGTTTACAAGAAAATGAGAATTTGGAACGTTTCTATTATTACATTGACAGTTTTTTTCAGCTTATAAATCAAGAAAACTGGCTTGTTCATTACGCTTTTTTTGAGTTTTATTTGCTTGAATATTTGGGAATAGGGCTTGATTTAAGTGAATGTGCCGACACCGGAAAAACAGATGATTTAGAATATGTTTCACCTAAGAGCGGAAAAGCCGTATGTAAAGAATCGGGCGAGCCGTATAAAGAGCGACTGTTTTCGTATCCTCATTTCATTGTGGATAAAAACTATAATCCT
>JAFYRQ010000055.1 GCA_017546885.1 Alphaproteobacteria bacterium | reverse complement strand
GAGATTTCCGCTTATTTTATCAACGGCAACACCGGATATGGAAACAGTTGTAAATGTTGAAAACGGAAAATATGACACGGTTAAATTAACCAAAAGATTTGCCGGTGCAACTTTGCCGGATATAAAAATTATAGATTTGAAAAAAGATAAACCCAAAAGAGGAGAATGGGGACCGTCGTGGCTTGCTCCGACATTGGTCGATGCCTTAAAAAACAATCTGGAAAAAGGCGAACAATCTATGTTGTTCTTAAATCGCCGCGGTTATGCTCCGTTGATAATATGTCGTGATTGTGGGTATCGTATTCAGTGTCCTCATTGTACGGCATGGTTGGCAGAACATAAAACAAACGGAAAATTGTTGTGTCATCGTTGCGGTTATATGATGAACAAGCCTCCGTTTTGTCCTGATTGTCATTCGGAAGACGGTCTAACCGCTTGCGGCCCCGGAGTTGAGCGAATTGCCGAAGAAGTAAATAAGCGTTTTCCAAATGCCAGAGTTAAAGTTTTATCAAGTGATACCACATCAAGTGTTGTCGAGTTGTCAAAGATATTTGATGAAATGGAAAAAGGACAACTTGATATTATGGTCGGAACTCAGATTTTAGCGAAAGGTCACCATTTTCCTGAGCTGACATTAGTAGGTATTGTTGATGCCGATTTAGGTTTGATGGGAAGCGATTTGAGGGCTTCGGAACAAACATTTCAACTATTGTCGCAAGTTGCGGGAAGAGCAGGGCGTGCAGGCAAAAGCGGAGAAGTTTTTGTGCAAACTCTATATCCTGAAAACGCAGTGTTACAGGCTTTGGTAAACAATAATCGAGAAGATTTTTTTGCACTGGAAAAACAAACAAGAAAAATATTAAAAATGCCACCTTTCGGTAAGTTGGCTGCTTTAATAGTCAGCAGTGAAAAAGCACATTTGGCGGAAAAAATTGCGGTTGC
Organism: Alphaproteobacteria bacterium; assembly: GCA_017546885.1. Lineage (GTDB taxonomy): Bacteria > Pseudomonadota > Alphaproteobacteria > RF32 > CAG-239 > JAFUYI01. The sequence goes on along the minus strand of JAFYRQ010000055.1, from coordinate 5,063 downwards.
ATTAGGTCAAACAGCTCCTAATAATGAGTATATAACAACATTGGGACCGGCGCCGGCTCCGGTATTTATGTTACGAAATAAATATCGTTATCGCCTGTTGTTAAAAACAGCAAGAACAATAAATATACAAGAAGTCTTGAAATTATGGATTGATAAGGTTAATATACCTTCATCGGTCAGAGTGGAAACAGATATTGATCCTTACTCTTTTATGTAAAAAATTAATAAAATAGCAATAAAAAAGAAATACAGTAACTGAAATTGGCAAGAGAGATAACAGATGAAGAAAAACGAAAAAAATAAATTGATAAAATCTTATGCGGAAGCTTTTTATGAAGCAGCTGCTACCTCTTCTTTATCTGAAAAGGTTTTTGCCGAAACGGAAGATTTTGTATATTTCTTGGAAAAAGATACAAAATTGATGAAATATTTATCAGGGCCGTTACTGAAAGATAGTGATAAAAAAGAGATTTTAGTTGATATAACGGAAAAAAAGAATTTTTCGCAACCTATTGTCGGATTAGTAAAAACTATGGCGGATAACGGGAGAGCAGCATTGTTGTCTGAAGTGTTAAAAGCCTATACCGGTGTTTATTATGCTAAAAACAATATATCTCAAGTGAATGTGCAAACGGCAATAGAGCTTTCCGAAGAACAAAAAAACAATCTTGTTTCCGCAATGGAAAGCTATTTAGGTAATAAAGTTGTTGTTAAGTATCAAATAAAACCTGAAATTTTGGGTGGATTAGTGATAGAATGCGGAACAAAGTTGATTGACGACTCAATCAAAGGTAAACTGGAACGATTGGAATTATTGATGAAAGGGACAAAATAAAATGTCTGGAGCCAGTGAAATAGCATCTGTTTTAGAGGCAAAAATTGCCGAAGCAAAAGCAGATATAGACGTGTCCGAAGTAGGACGTGTGTTATCCGTCGGTGACGGTATTGCTCGTGTTTACGGTTTGGATAATGTGAAATATAACGAAATGGTCGAGTTTCCTAACGGAGTTAAGGGGATGGCTCTTAACTTGGAAGAAGACAATGTCGGTGTTGTATTGTTTGGCGATGATACCGGAATTAAAGAAGGTGACATCGTAAAACGAACAGACAAGATTGTGAGTGTTCCGGTTGGAAAAGGTTTGCTCGGTCGTGTAGTTAATGCTTTAGGCGAGCCTATTGACGGACTCGGAAAAATTGAGGCGACAGAATATAGCAACTCAGAGGTTAAAGCTCCGGGTATTATTGAGCGTCAAAGTGTTTGCGAGCCTATGCAAACAGGTTTGAAAATTGTTGATGCTCTTATTCCTATCGGTCGCGGACAACGTGAGTTGATAATCGGAGACCGTCAAACCGGAAAAACATCAATTATCGTTGATACAATCATCAATCAAAAGCATATTAACGATCAGGCTAAGTCTGAAAACGAAAAAATGTATTGTATTTATGTTGCAATAGGACAAAAGCGTTCTACCGTTGCACAAGTGGTTCAAACTTTGAAAGACCATGGGGCTTTAGATTATACTATTGTGGTTGCTGCAACAGCATCTGATGCAGCTCCGATGCAGTTTATTGCTCCATATTCGGGATGTGCGATGGGTGAGTATTTTCGTGATAACGGAATGCATGCGGTTATCTTTTATGATGACTTGTCTAAACAAGCAACGGCATATCGTCAAATGTCTTTATTGCTTCGTCGTCCGCCGGGACGTGAAGCTTATCCGGGTGATGTATTCTATTTGCACTCTCGTTTGTTGGAACGTGCGGCAAAGATGAGTGACGAAAAAGGTGGCGGTTCGCTGACGGCTTTACCGGTTATTGAAACACAAGCCGGAGACGTGTCTGCATATATTCCGACCAATGTTATTTCTATTACGGACGGACAAATCTTTTTGGAAACATCTTTGTTCTATCAAGGTATTCGTCCGGCGGTTAACGTGGGTATTTCGGTAAGTCGTGTGGGCTCTGCTGCTCAAATTAAGGCTATGAAACAAGTTGCCGGAAAAATTAAGCTTGATTTGGCGCAATATCGTGAAATGGCAGCATTTGCCAAGTTTTCATCGGATTTAGATGCTTCAACAAAACAGCTTATTGCTCGAGGTGAAAGATTGACAATGTTATTGGAACAATCTGTTCATGCACCTCTGCCGGTAGCAGAAGAAGTTGTTTTGATTTTCGGCGGTGTTCGAGGATTTTTGGATAAAATGTCCGTTGAAGAAGTTAATCCTTTTGAAGATGCCGTTGTTGAAAGAGTTAGAGCTAAACATCCGGAGTTTTTGGCCGAGATAAACGAGAAAAAAGTTATATCAGAAGATTTGGATAAGAGATTGACTGATTTCTATACATCTTTTACGGAAGAATTTTTGGATAAAGACAGGGTAGCATAAAATGGCGGGTTTGAAAGAATTACGTAACAGAATAGAAGCTATCAAGTCGACTCAAAAAATAACATCGGCTATGAAAATGGTGGCAGCATCTCGTTTGCGTAGAGCTCAGCTTGCTTTGATAAAAATTGAAGCATACAGGGAGTGTTTATATAACACCGTAAGCAGGATTTTATATACTTTGCGTGTTCAGGCAAAAGAACAAGGTAAAGAGTTGGAAAAAAGGTGGTTATGTGCTCCCAAACCTCAACAGCAAAAATATTTGTTAGTAGTGTTAACTTCGGACAAAGGTTTGTGTGGCAGTTACAATTCTTCGATAGTGCGTCAAGCAATGGCTCGAATAGAAGAACTTAAAGCATTGGGTAAAGATGTGCAAATTATATGCTTGGGATATCGCGGTTATAATGCACTCAAAGGTCTGTATGGCGATATGATTATCAGATTTGATGAGTCTGTCGTGACCGATGGTGTGTTTTACGAAGAAGGTGTTGCGCTTGCCGATGAAATATCAGAGATGTATATGGCTGATAAAATTGATGTTTGTGAAGTTATATACAGTCGGTTTATATCTGCTTTGAACAGAGATGTTGTCAGTGAAGAAGTTTTACCTTTTGATATTCATGTTATAGAAACAGGTGTTACCGATATGGAAGGCGATGCTTATTATGAGTCTGAGCCGGGAACTCTTGAAATGTTAGAACTGACGGTTCCTTTGGCATTCAAAGAGCATATCTACGATATTATGATTAATACCCAAGCATCAGAGCAGGGCGCGAGAATGACTTCTATGGACAATGCAACTCGCAATGCTACGGATATGATTTCAAAACTTACATTACGATACAATCGTTTACGTCAAACGGCAATTACTACCGAGTTAACGGAGATTATTGCCGGAGCGGAAGCTATTTAATTAAAGGAGATAGGTTTTATGACCAATAAAGACGGATATATATTTCAGGTTATGGGGGCTGTTGTCGATGTAAAGTTCGACGATTTGGAAAATTTGCCCGATATTTATACTGCGTTGAAATGTGAAAACGAAGGCAAAGAGTTGGTTTTGGAAGTAGAGCAACAATTAGGCGAGGGTGTTGTTCGAACCATTGCTATGGATAGTACAGATGGTTTAACTCGCGGTATTAAAGTTGTTAATACCGGCAAACCTATTGAAGTTCCGGTAGGACCTGAATTGTTGGGACGTATCATCAACGTAACCGGTGATGCAGTTGATGGCAGAGGGGAAATTAATACAAAAGACAAATTCTCTATTCACAGACCGGCTCCGAGCTTTACGGAACAATCAACCGAAACAGAAGTTTTAACAACCGGAATTAAGGTTATTGACTTGCTTGAGCCTTATGTAAAGGGCGGTAAAATCGGTTTGTTCGGCGGTGCCGGTGTAGGTAAAACCGTGCTTATTCAAGAATTGATTAACAATATTGCTAAAGGTCATGGCGGATATTCCGTATTTGCCGGTGTAGGCGAACGTACTCGTGAAGGAAACGACCTTTATCACGAAATGATAGATTCCGGAGTTATTGATATTGAAGGCGACAAGTCTAAAACAGTATTGGTTTACGGCCAGATGAACGAACCTCCCGGAGCCAGAGCTCGTGTTGCTTTGACAGGTTTAACACAGGCAGAATATTTTCGTGATGTAGAACACAGAGATGTGTTGTTCTTTGTTGATAATATTTTCCGCTTTACTCAAGCAGGTTCAGAAATCTCGGCATTGTTAGGTCGTATTCCGTCAGCCGTGGGTTATCAACCGACTTTAGGAACGGACATGGGAGCAATGCAAGAACGTATTACTTCAACCAAAAACGGTTCAATTACCTCTGTTCAAGCGGTTTATGTGCCTGCCGATGACTTAACTGACCCGGCACCGGCAACAACTTTTGCTCACTTAGATGCAACCACCGTTTTAAGCCGTAGTATTTCTGAATTAGGTATTTATCCGGCGGTTGACCCGTTAGATTCGACAAGTCGTGTGCTTTCACCGGATATTGTCGGCGAAGAACACTATAACGTGGCTCGCGGTGTGCAAGAAATTTTGCAAAAATATAAGTCATTACAAGATATTATTGCAATTTTGGGTATGGATGAGTTGTCGGAAGAAGATCGTCTTGTCGTATCAAGAGCTCGTAAAGTTCAAAGATTTTTATCTCAGCCGTTTTTTGTTGCTGAAGTATTTACGGGCACTAAAGGCGAATATGTGAAATTGGAAGACACAATAAAAGGCTTTAAGGGGATTTTGGAAGGAAAATATGATAATGTTCCCGAACAGGCATTTTATATGGTCGGAACAATAGAACAAGTTTTGGAAAAAGCTGAAAAAATGAAAGGCGAGGCAGTATAATGGCAGAAATAACCTATAGATTGGTTGTGCCGTATAAAACCGTTGAAGACGGTAAAGCTTGGGGTGTGATACTGCCGACCGGGGAAATTAATTTGACGGTGATTTCGGGCAGAGCTCCAAGTTTGGTTAAAGTTGACGAAGGTATGGTAAAAATTATGGCTTCTGAAACGGAAGTTAAGCATCGTTTGTTTGTCAGAAAAGGCTTTGCCTCAATAGCAAACGATGTTTGTACCATCGCCAGCGAAATGATTATACCGATAGAAAAAGTAAAATTGGAAGAATTTAAGGAAAAAGCCGAAAAAGATTCATTTTATCAGATGATT